>CAMQPJ010000090.1 GCA_947003675.1 uncultured Collinsella sp.
GTCAACGCCGTGCCGCGCGGCCAGGTCGAGGCCGCCCAGGCACTCGGTCTCTCCAAAGCTAAAATCACCTTCAAAATCGTGTTGCCGCAGGCTATTCGATTTATCATTCCGTCGTTGATTTCGCAGCTTGTGGTCGTAGTCAAAGACACCACCGTCGCCTACGTTGTGAGCTACCCCGACCTCATGCAAAATGCCCGCGTGCTCATTACCAACTACGATGCACTCGTATCGGTCTACTTGGTAATCGCGGTCATCTACATCCTCATCAACGTCGCAATCAACAAGGCCGCCGTCTACGTTTCGCACAAGACCGGTGCGACCATCATCCGCTAACGCTTTACCATTTCGAGTCATAAGGAGCCGAGCACCATGGCACAGAGCACCTCTTCCACCGGCAATCAGCCGCTGATCGAGCTCAAACACGTCGATAAGCACTATGGCGACCTGCACGTTCTCAACGACATCAATCTGTCGGTCGACCGCGGCGAGGTCGTCGTTGTGATCGGTCCCTCGGGCTCGGGCAAGTCGACCATGTGCCGCACCATCAACCGCCTGGAAACCATCGACTCGGGCGAGATTCTCATCGAGGGCGAGCCCCTGCCGCAAGAAGGCAAGGATCTTGCCCGCATGCGTGCCGAGCTGGGCATGGTGTTCCAACAGTTCAACCTGTTTGCACATATGACCGTACTGCAGAACGTCATGCTGGGGCCGGTCGACGTGCTGGGCGTGTCCAAGGAAGAAGCTCGTGAGCGCGCCATGGACCTGCTGAGCCGCGTGGGCGTGGCCGAGCAGGCCGATAAGGTGCCCGCACAGCTCTCGGGCGGCCAGCAGCAGCGCGTGGCCATCGCCCGCTCGCTTGCCATGCAACCCAAGGCCATGCTCTTTGACGAGCCCACGAGCGCCCTCGATCCCGAAATGATCAACGAGGTGCTCGAGGTCATGGTCCGTCTGGCCCAGCAGGGCATGACGATGATCGTCATCACGCACGAGATGAACTTCGCCCGCCGCGTGGCCGACCACGTCGTGTTTATGGCCGACGGCCAGATCGTGGAAACCGGCACACCCGACGAGTTCTTCGACCATCCCCAGACCAAGCGCGCCCAGGACTTCCTCAACTCCATCAAGGGCCACTAACCCAATTGCCACGCGGGGCAAATTCATCAGTAACATTTGCCCCGCGCCACCCCAGCACCATGTCCACCCGGATTCGAAAGCCGCACCCATGATCGGAACCCGCACCTCATCGTCCTACACCCCGCACGTCGACGTCGATCCCGCCGACCGCCCGCTCATCCTCGTCGCGCCGCGTTGGGAAGAGGCAAAGCCTTTTTTGAGCGAGACGCTCTCCCCCAACGAGGAAATCGCAAGTGTCTTTGTCGATGCCATCCTTGCCGCCGGCGGCCTGCCACTGCAGATGTCTATTACCGAAGACGTCGATGTTATCCGTCATTACGTGGAAATCGCTGACGGTATCGCTATTCCCGGCGGCCCGGACGTCAACCCCAAACGCTGGGGCGACGAGCGTCCTTACGACCCCACGCTGTGCTGTGAGATTCGCGACCGTTTTGAGTTTAAGCTGGTTAACGAGGTGCTTCGCGCCAAGAAGCCGCTCTTTACCACCTGCCGAGGCACGCAGCTGCTCAATGTCGCCACCGGCGGCACCCTGTGCATGGACGTGCCGAGCCTGGGTGCGCGCGAGGGCCGCACGCAGTGGCGCCACACCCACGTGCTCAACGATCCCGTGCATCCTGTCGAGGTCGTGCCGGGCTCGCTGCTGGAGCGCGCGGTTGGCGGGCACAGGCTGATCCAGACCAACTCGGCACATCACTGCTGCGTCAATCGTCTGGGCAAAAGCACGCGTTTGGTCGCCAAGGCAACCGACGGCGTTCCCGAGTGCATCGAGGTCGAAGGCCAACCCTTCTGCCTGGGCGTGCAATGGCACCCTGAGTACACGTGGAAGACGCTCGAGACCGACTTTAACCTGTGGAAGTCGTTTGTCGAGGCAGCGGCCAAGGTAAAGCAGGCCCGTTAGTTCGCGAACCACACAGGCTTAAACCTTCCATGCCAGGGGGGCGGACACCAGCCACGGTGCCCGCCCCCCGTATTTGGTATGCTCGGTATGTTTATCCCTCACAAGCAATCAAAGAAATCTCGACCGCAATCGGTCGACGGTAAAGCAAATGGCAAAAACGCTTGCTACGTTTATTAGGCAGTCAATTAGAATCGAAATGCATTGACTATTCCCCAACGGGGTCACGCCACAAATCCACATGAGCATCGAGGCTGGAAGCGGAAGCATGGAATTGGCCCCGATCTGTATGTAGATCGCTACAACGTTGACAAGCAACAGCATGCCAATCGGACCGAAGCCGGACCCAAAATAGGAAACAGCGATCACGCAAGAGACCACGTATGCAAGGCAGGCAGCGGCAGCAAGAACAAGTCGATAGCAAAATACATGCAGGTTGAAATACTGCTGAGCATCCAGAACGATTGCGCAGTTAAGACAGTACAAAACGACACTCGACAGGATAAACGCGACCAAAAGGGCGAGGGATGACAGTATCGCCCGCGCAACAGTAGCGCACACCCGCTTCCCTCCCCGAGCCGCCGACAACCCCCACGGTTCCTCAATAAAGCCCGAACTGACAAAGCGCGGCACAATGCAAGCCGCGATGAACGGAAAGAACAATGCATGAGCCAACGGGGCTACGTTGAACAGCAGACCGCGAAAGACCTCTGCATTACCAAATAGAAGGACATCCTCTGCCGATAGCCGAAGCGTCGGGTCTGGGAAAAAGCCCAAGAAACTGTTCTCACGGAGGCTACAGAACCACATCGGGAAAGAATTAAGCTGCAATGCCACCATGCACGCATAAATTACCAAGATTAAGGCGTACACCCATTTGCTCACATGCTTCAATTCTGACTGGAGAAGTCTTTTAATCTGACGAGCCATTGAGCACACCCCCAGCGCGAAAGCTCACGAGAGCGTAAATCAATACCGATAGACAGCTGGCTGCCACGCCATATTCCAGAAGTATCAGCTGACCCATATCGCTATACCCAAGGGCACATCCGACTCCAAGGTACGGCCCTGGAAGGAGGAAGATCCATCGCAAGGATGGTATGGGCGTCTGAAGGTAAGTTCCGTAGAGCGTCAAGCTCGTGACAAATCCGATTATTGCCACAGCCCCGCTAAATACGGCGCTGCTTGTAATCCGATAGATGGTCACCGTCTCCAACGCAACCGATATCACCAATACGGCGTTGATTATCATCGCAGGCAAAAATGCAGCCAGCATGTCGTGCGCACAGCTTTGCCCGCCACGTATTATGGCTATTGCAAAAAGAAGAAGGCAAAGCGCACTATATGCTGCGCCAATTATTAAAGCAGACGAAAACACATGTGCTAGGACCCCATTAAAGCGGGTAAGACCTCTTGCTGAAGAAATTCGGTATCCCTCTTCATAGCCGCGCTCCTGTAAAATCGCCAGGCAAACGATGAGCGGAACGAACAGAGAGGTGCCGGCAAAAGCACTGCGCACAAGGGACTCATCGGGTGCAGAAGGATCAATTACATTCCAGCAGAAGCCAATATCCTCCCCAAAAACGCTATTGCCAAAGGCGAGCAACGTTGTTCCGTTTTTTAGAAAGATGCCGAAGAGAAGGCCGAACGCCAGCATAAGCGCAAGACCAAACTTCGCCGGAAACATCCTGTGCAAACGCATCATATCTGCCTTTACGGGATGGATCGCCCGCTTCATAGCGAGACCGCCTTCATCAAGCGCCTGTAATACTCTTTTAGGGACGACGCCTCATCCCTTATGACGTCCATCGATTCCTTTTTCAGCAGTTCGCCGTCATGAAGAAACAGGCAGCTTGTTGCAACCGATGCCAACTCATCCAAATCATGGCTAGAGATGAGCATGGTCTTACCCTGTTCTCGATTCAATCGACCGATAAGGGCCCATATACTCTCGATGCCCAGCGGGTCCAACCCGTTTGCTGGCTCATCAAAAATAAGCAGATCAGTGTCACCCAACAAAGCCGTAGCTATATCCAGCCGCCGTTTCATTCCCAGAGAAAAACTGCTCACGCTCTTTTTCTCTTCGATGTCCAGCCCGACTAGGCTCAAAACGCGAGGAATCTCACGATTCGCATCAAGCCCCCATTCCAAACATCGGATTTGGAGATTCTCAACCGCACTGAGGGATTGGTATGCTCCGCTGGAATCTGGCACATAGCCGACACGCGTCCGCATCAAGCCAAGCTCTCTTTTTGATTTGCCTCCAAAGAGCTCCACGCTCCCCGACGATAGCTCGCAGAGGCCCAAGACGATTTTAATAAGCGTGCTTTTGCCCGCACCGTTTGCGCCGACAAGGGCACAGAGCTCAGACTGATGCACCTCGAAGGAAACGTCATGCAAAACGCGCCGTTTCCCGTAGCGCTTTGACACCTTTGATAGCTTTATCGCTGATGCACTCATTGGCCTCCCGTTCTGCTTGATAGCAAAACCGCTGCTGCCAGACTGTCGCCTGGCAGCAGCCGCAACTGCTAGAGATTAACTAAACAGAAGTTTTTGCTGCAGTTATTGACGCAAGTGCGTGCTCCACAGAATGTCTTGCAGTAACCGTTGCACCCACCACCGGGGTCCACATAACTCGGTTTGACAATCCAGCTCATATCGTTCCTCCTTTCTATTATCGCTTTTACTTTGTGTTATTGTTTATCGATAACTTATATTTGTCAAGATAATTTAAAGAGATGGGGCCCGCGCGAGCCCCGGGCCCCAACACACCAAAATATCGTTTTAGCTGCTCGCTATATGCTACTCGTCGCTCAAATCTACAGCAAAGACTGATGTCGGAAGCGACGCCTCATTGCCTCCACCATTCCGCATCTGTCTCACGACATTTTTTGCACGCTCGACAATAAGCTCCTCAAGCTCTTTCTCGCTCACACGCTGAATAATATCTCCCGGTTGACAATCAAGCTCATCACAGATATCGAGAAGAGTCTTTAGGCGAATAGCTTTTATCTTTCCGTTTCTCAGCTTTGAAATATTAGCCGGAGTATGCCCCGTCGCCCGAATCAGATCAGCGCTGGTCTTTCCGGTCTTAAGCAGCTGCGTCTCAAGCTCGATGATGAGATAGCTCATGCTTCCTCCTACACAAGCTCGTCAGACTGCTCTTGGAGCAGCGAGGCATAACTCCAGATCACCGAGATACACAGACAGACAGCCGCGCCGATAAGCGACCCCGCATCAAAGGCAACGCCTTGGCAAATCTCAATAACGAAGGAATGAGGCACGACGTAAAGCTCCAGCCCACCAATGGTAAGATTGACCGATCCGTAGGCACCAATAAGCGAAACCGCGGCGTTAACAGCAAAGGCAAGCGCAAGAACACGGATAAGCCGCACATGCGTCTTGGTAAAGGGCGAGACGCCTCGCGAGATGTTACGGCTGATCCCACACAGAACGACAAGCGAAATACCCACGACGAGTGCCAGGCACAGTCCGCTTGGGATAACGATGCACCCGCCATCGAGAAGCGTCACGACGCCGAAAGAATCGACAGAGGCAACGTTTGCAACCGCATACCAGATCACGTAAACAACCAACGCGGCAAAAGCGACGAGCATCCCTGCAAAAACGGCTGCCATGCAAAAGCCAAGCTTCCTGATATTTTCGCCCGCTTTGGCCATACGCTGAACGCTGTTAGACATACACTCACCCTCATCGACTCTATCGTTATTCGAACAGTTTATCGAACAGCGATATTGATTGCATGCGGAAAGCCCCGCCAGTGCGCATAGGCCATTTACTAACCCGGAGGGGTGAGCGTGGATTTTTGGACACATATCGAACGAGAGTGGATAATCTCCCACTTGGGGGTGCGGACAGAAAGTTGGACCGCGGGGCGGTCCGGACTGGAGGTTCGCA
>CAMQPJ010000091.1 GCA_947003675.1 uncultured Collinsella sp.
CTTAGCCTCAGTCTCGAGAGCTGCCTCAATCTTCACCTTAGATTCAGCTTTAACCGGCTTCTCCTCAGCCTTGGGTTCCTCGACAACCGGCTCGGCCTTGGGCTTGGGCTCGGCCGCAGTCTCCTCAGCCACAACCGCAGGCTCGTCGACAACCGCCGCCGGCCTCTCAATCTCCGGGTGCATAAAGAAGTACAGGTCCAGATACTTGTCGGCCGAGCGCGTCCAGCTAAAGTCCTGGCTCATGGCCTGCGTGACCAGCTGGTTCCAGGCATCGCGGTTGTCCCAGAAAAGACGCGCCGCGCGGAACACCGCGTCGCCCATCTCGTCACCGTTAAAGTTGCTAAACGAGAAGCCCGTGCCCTCGCCGGTAAACTCGTTATACGGGATCACGGTGTCCTTCAGACCACCGGTTTCGCGAACAATCGGAAGGGTGCCGTAGCGCATAGCGATGATCTGCGACAGGCCGCAGGGCTCAAACTTCGAAGGCATCAGGAACATATCGGCGGCGGCATACATACGCTGCGACAGCGCCGGGTCAAACTCGATGCGCGCGGCCATGGTGCCGGGGTACTTGTCCTGGAAGTAGCGTAGGCCGTCCTCGTAGTCGCGGTCGCCGGTGCCCAGCACGGCCACCTGCACGCCGCCGGCAAGAATGCGGTCGAGCGCGTACATGACCAGGTCCAGGCCCTTCTGACGCGTCAGGCGCGTAACCATCACCATGAGCGGACGGTCGTCGCGAACCTCGAGCCCCAGCTCTTCCTGCAGCTTGGCCTTGCACACGGCCTTGCCCCCACGGTCATCAACCGTGTAGTGTGCGGCAATGCGCTTGTCAGTCGCCGGGTCAAAGCCCGCCACGTCAATGCCGTTCAAAATGCCCTGCAGCGCATAGGAGCGCTCGCGCAGCACGCCGTCCAGGCCCTCGCCAAACTCGGGCGTCTGGATCTCGTTGGCATAGGTGGGGCTCACCGTGGTGATGGCGTCGGCATAGCGTAGCGCACCCAGCATGTAGTTGATGCTGCAGGCGTCGCAACGCAGCTGCGAAGCGGCCGCCGGAATGTGCGCCACGCCCAGGATGTCCTCCATCACGGTGTCGCTAAACTGGCCCTGGAACGCCACGTTGTGGATCGAGAACACGGTCTTGACGCGGTCGTACAGCGGCAGTCCCTGGTAGAACTCGCGCAAGAACACGGGCGCCAGTGCCGTCTGCCAGTCGTTGCAGTGCAGGATGTCGCACTCAAAACCGCCCGGCAGGTGCTGCAGGCTCTCGGTGATGGCCTTAGAGAAGAACGCAAAGCGCTCGCCGTCGTCAAAGAAGCCGTACGGATAGTCGCGCGCAAAGTAGCGTTCGTTGTCGATGAACATATAGGTGACGCCGTCGTGCTCGAGCTTCTCGAGTCCGCAGTACTCGTTGCGCCAGCCCAGGCTCACATAAAAGTCGGAGAAGTGCTCCATCTGCGCCTTGTACTCGTCCTTGATGGTGGCGTACTTGGGTACCATCACGATGACCTCGGCGCCGGCGCGCACAAGCGCCGCAGGCAGCGAGCCCGCCACGTCGCCCAGGCCACCGGTCTTTACAAACGGTGCGCACTCGGCCGAGGCAAACACGATCTGCATCTTTTTGCTGGAATCTGCCATATTGTCTCCCATGTTGCAATTCGAGAATAGCCGCCTGGCGCAAACCGGGCGGCTATTCTGCATGTTACGAGCGATGTTGCGGTGCCTACGTTAATGCACGATGGTGGTATCGGGAGTTAACGGGGCTTTGCCCAGCACCAGGATGTTCTCGGGCGTGCCGCGAAGCTCGGTGTTGGTGGGAACCACGTTGTTCTTGTCCAGGATGGCGTTCTCAACGCGGGCGCCGCTCTTGATGATGCAGCTCTGGTTGATGATCGAGTTGGTCACCGAGGCGCCTTCCTCAACCACAACGCCGCGCGACAGGATCGAGTTGCGCACGGTGCCCTTGATGATGCAGCCGGCTGAGATGATCGAGTTGCACGCGTGGCTGCCGGTCGCATAGCGCGAAGGCGGCACGTCGTGAGCCTTGGTCAGGATCGGGCGCTCGGGATCGAAGAGCTGGTCGGCCACGGTCTGGTCGAGCAGGTCCATGCTGCGGCGATACAGCGACTTCTCGCTAAACACGCCCACGACCTCGCCTTTGTACTCGTAGCTGCACACGTCGATATTGCCAAAGTCGCCCTGGAGTGCCTCGAGCAGATCCAGATAGTCGGCGGCCTGGTAGTGGTCGATGATCTCGAGCAGCGTCTCGCGGTTGACGATGCAGCAGTCCATAGAGGCGTTGTCGCCGTACACGACGCCGGCGCTCACGCCTGTCAGGCGGCCGTTCTCGTTGATCTCGAGCTTGGTCTCGTCATCGACGTTGCGCGTGGCCTTGCAGTACACCACGGTCATCTGAGCGCCGGAGTTCTCGTGCGCGTCGATGATGGTGTTGAGGTCCATGTTAAAGATGATGTTGGTGCCCATCATCACAACGTAGGGCTTGTCCGAGCGCTGGAACAGCGTCTTGTTGGAGATGATGTCGCGCAGCAGGAAGCGCATGCCGCCCTTGGTGGTGCCATACGCGTTGCCGGGCACCATGAACAGGCCGCCCTTCTTGCGGTCCAGGCCCCAGTCCTTGCCCGAGCCCACGTGGTCGATCAGCGAGCGGTAGTTGCCCGGCATGACGACGCCGACGGTCTTAATGCCGGCATTCATCATGTTGGACAGCGGGAAGTCGATCAGGCGGTAGCGGCCCAAAAACGGAACGGACGCGATGGGGCGGTCCTTGAGCAGCACGCTGCCGTAGGTCGAAGAGTAGTTAGCGGTGATATAACCGATGGCCTTGCGATTGATCATCGGATCATTCCCCCTTCCCGATAACGACGTCATTTCCAACGACGGCCGTATCCTTGGTGGTATCGACAGAGCCGAGCTTCACGCCCTCTTCGACCGTGGAGTTCTCGCCCAAAATAGCGCGGCAGATGTGCGCGCCGCTCTTAACGTGCGCACCCGGCAGCAGCACGGAGTCCTCGACCACGGCGCGCTCCTCGATGATGACATCGGTCGAAAGGATCGAGTGGCGAGCGGTGCCGTAGATCTTGCAGCCGTTGGAGACCAGGCAATCGTCCAGGCGGCCGTCCGGGCCAATGTAGTGCGGCGGACGCGTGGTGATGTTGGACATGATGGGGAAGTTCTTGTCAAACAGATCGAACTCGGGGTTGTTGCCCAGCAGGTCCATCGAGGTCTCGTGGAAGCTGGCGATGGTGCCGACGTCCTTCCAAAAGCCGTGGAACTCGTAGCTGTACAGGCGCTTGCCCTCGCCGAGCAGCTTGGGGATGATGTCCTTGCCAAAGTCGTGGCTCGAGCGCTGGTCCAGGGCGTCCGCCTCGAGCGCCTCGATCAGCACGTCGGCCGAGAAGATGTAGATGCCCATGGACGCAAGGTTCGAATCGGGCTTCTCGGGCTTCTCGGTGAACTTGGTGATGCGGCCGTCCTCGGGGTCGGTGGTCAGGATGCCAAAGCGGCTGGCCTCCTCCCACGGCACGGGCATAACGCTCACCGTGAGGTCGGCGTTGTTCTCAATGTGCGTCTTGAGCATCTTGCGGTAGTCCATGCGATACAGGTGATCGCCCGAAAGAATCAGGACGTACTTGGGGTCGTTGGCCTTGATGTAGTCGAGGTTCTGCGTAATGGCGTCGGCCGTGCCCGCATACCAGGCGCCGCCGGTCTGCGTCTCGTACGGCGGTAGGATCGACACGCCGCCGTCGCGGCTGTCCAGATCCCACGCCTCGCCGGAGCCCACGTAGGCATGCAGCAGGTAGGGACGGTACTGCGTCAGAACGCCCACCGTGTCGATGCCCGAGTTGGAGCAGTTGGACAGCGAAAAGTCGATAATGCGGAACTTGCCACCAAAGCTAACCGCCGGCTTGGCGATCTTTTGGGTGAGTGCCCCCAATCGGCTGCCCTGTCCTCCTGCGAGGAGCATCGCGATGCATTCTTTCTTACTCATCGATTTCTCCTTCTGTCATCGATGTTCTTAAACCCATTAGCGACGGGCGCGGCGCTCGGTCGCGCCCGTCGAGTAATGCCGTGCTGGCATAGGGGAACTCGCGCGCCTTTACGCGTGCCAGATCTCGTCGCGGTATTCGCGAATGGTGCGGTCGCTCGAGAACCAGCCGGAGGAGGCGGTGTTGAGCAGCGCCTTGCGGTTCCAGGTCTCCTGGTCGCCGTAGCTGTTCGTGAGCGCCTCCCACGCATCAACGTAGCTGCGGAAATCGGCCATGACCAGGTCGGGGTCGTTGTTGTTCATGAGCTCGTTGTAGATACTCTCGAAGTTGCCCGAAAGACCCGCAAAGGTGTCGTCCTTGAGCTCGTCCATAACGCGGCCCAGACGCTCGCGATCGTTGTTGAGCGTATCCCACGCAAAGTAGCTGTTGGATGCCCAGAGCTTCTCGACCTCGGGAGCAGTCAGGCCAAAGATGGCCTCGTTCTCGCGGCCGGCCAGATCGGCGATCTCGATGTTGGCGCCGTCGAGGGTGCCCAGCGTAATGGCGCCGTTCATCATGAGCTTCATGTTGGACGTGCCCGAGGCCTCCTTGCCGGCCGTGGAGATCTGCTCCGAGATCTCGGCGGCGGGGTAGATGAGCTGGGCGTTGCTCACGCGGAAGTTGGGGATAAAGCAGACCTTCATGACCTCGTTGACGCGGGCATCGTTGTTGATGACGTCGGCCACGGAGTTAATGAGGCGGATGGTCTCCTTGGCGAAGGTGTAGCTCGAGGCAGCCTTGCCGCTAAAGATGAAGGTCGTCGGCGTCACGTGGAAGTTGGGATCGGCGATGCGGCGGTTGTAGATGTCCATCACCTTCATGATGTTCATGAGCTGGCGCTTGTAGGCATGGAAGCGCTTAACCTGAACATCGAAGACGGTGTTGGGGTCGATGATCAGACCGGTCTCGGCCTTGACGTAGGCGGCCAGACGCTCCTTGTTGGCGCGCTTGGAGGCACCCACGGCCTTCAGGAACTCGGTGTCGTCCTTAAACTCCTTGAGCTTCTCCAGCTCAAAGGCGTCCTTGAGCCAGCCATCGCCAATGGCATCGGTGACGAGCTTGGCGTAGGTTGGGTTGGCCTCGGCAAAGAAGCGACGGTGCGAGATACCGTTGGTCTTGTTGTTGAACTTCTCGGGCGTCAGGGCATAGAAGTCCTTGAGCACGATGTTCTTGATGATGTCGGAGTGGATCTTGGCCACGCCGTTGACGCTGTGGCTGCAGATCACGGACAGGTTGGCCATGCGAATCTCGCCGTCCCACAGAATGGCGGTCTGGCGCAGACGCTCCTGCCAGCCCTCCTGCGTGGTGTCGAACGACTCGTGCCAACGACGGCTGATCTCGTCGATGATCTGGTACACGCGGGGGAGGAGCTTGGAGAACGTGCCGATGGGCCACTTCTCCAGAGCCTCGGGCAGGATGGTGTGGTTGGTGTAGCTCACGACCTGTGTCACGATGTTCCAGGCGTCATCCCACTCGAGCTTCTTCTCGTCGATGAGGATGCGCATGAGCTCAGGACCGCACATGGCGGGGTGCGTGTCGTTGGTGTGGATGGCCACAAACTGCGGCAGCAGCTCCCAGTTCTCGCCGTGCTCCTTCTCAAAGGTGTCGAGCAGGCTGTAGATGCCGGCCGATACAAACAGGTACTCCTGCTTCAGGCGCAGCAGACGGCCGTGCTCGCCGGCGTCGTTGGGGTAGAGGATGGCGCTGATGGCCTCGGCCTCGGCGCGCTCGGCGTCGGC
>CAMQPJ010000092.1 GCA_947003675.1 uncultured Collinsella sp.
CAAGGCCAACGCCGCCGTGGCGCGCGAGCTCGCCTGCTGGGTCTGGGAGATCGGGCGCCGGGCGGAGGGGACCCTCAGCTGACCCCGTCGGACAACAAGCCTCCCGCCGGGAGGGCCCGCGCCTCGACGCATCGCCGGCGCGCGTTCACGAGCCCTTTTTGGGCAGCCCAAGGGCCGCGCCCGTGAACAAGACTGGTTTCGGACGAGCGCGCCGGACGGAGAATCGAAATGCGGTGGGGTGTGCGGACATACCGGGCTGACCGCCGGCAGCGCGCCCGCAAGAGCCCGCGGATATTAGCTTGCCAGGCAAGCGTCGACTAAACGTGCAGCGTGCGCGGTCCCTCCCGACGGGAAACGAAAAAGCCCGGTTTAAAACCGGGCTCGAACAAACACGCCTATTGACAATGGCTTTCTCATATTAAAGGCCCCCACAGCCACGTCCTTCATCAGCCCACACAATCCGAGGACGTAGTCGTAGCAGGATCTGAGGGCTGACCTTCGCGGACACTCCGCAGGACGAAAGAACCCCCACCGCACGTAGTGCGCAGCGGGGGTTCTTTCATGTCCGAGGACGTCCGCGAAGGTCAGCCCTCAGATCCTGCGGTGGGAGACCTAGGCCTCGTTGTACACCGTCTTGAGCTTCAGCAGGTGAGCATAGCGGTCCATAGCGGCCTGCTCGTTCTCCTTGAAGAGCTCCTCGGCGCGCTCGGGGAAGGAACGCGTCAGCGAAGCGTAACGGGCCTCGTTCATCAGGAACTCCTGATAACCGCCCGCGGGCTCCTTGGAATCGAGCGAGAACTTCTTGCCGGCAGCAGCCTCGGGGTTGAAGCGGAAGAGGTTCCAGTAACCGCACTCGACAGCCTTCTTCATCTCGGCCTGGCAGTTCTGCATGCCGCCCTTCTTGATGGAGTGCATCTCGCAGGGGCTGTAGCCGATGATGAGGGACGGGCCGTCGTAGGCCTCGGCCTCGTGAATGGCCTTGAGGGTCTGAGCCGGGTTGGCGCCCATGGCGACCTGCGCCACGTAGACGTAGCCATAGCTCATGGCAATCTCGGCCAGAGACTTCTTCTTGGTCACCTTACCGGCAGCGGCGAACTGAGCGACCTGGCCCAGGTTCGAGGCCTTAGAGGCCTGACCACCGGTGTTGGAGTAAACCTCGGTGTCGAAGACGAAGACGTTGACGTTGTGGCCGGAAGCCAGGACGTGGTCCAGGCCACCGAAGCCGATGTCGTAGGCCCAGCCGTCGCCGCCGAAGATCCAGAAGGACTTCTTGGTGAGGTAAGCCTTGTCGGCGAGAATCGCCTTGGAAGCGTCGCAGCCGCACTTCTCGAGCTCGGCAACGTAGGCAGCGGCAGCGGTCTTGGAGGCCTCAGCGTCGTTGACAGAGTCGATCCAAGCCTGGCCGGCAGCCTTGAGCTCATCGGACGGACCATCGGCAGCGATGATGTCCTGGGTAGCGGCGATCAGCTTCTTCTGGACGGCCTCGTAACCGACGGCCATGCCCAGACCGTGCTCGGCATTGTCCTCGAACAGGGAGTTGTTCCACGCCGGGCCGTGACCGTCCTTGTCCTTGCAGTAAGGAGCGGTGGCAGCGGGGTTGCCCCAAATGGAGGAGCAGCCGGTGGCGTTGGAGATGAACATGCGGTCGCCGGCGACCTGGGTCACCAGACGTGCATAGGCGGTCTCGGCGCAGCCGGCGCAGGAGCCGGAGAACTCCAGGTAGGGCTGCTTAAACTGGCTGCCCTTGACGTTGGCCGCGATGAGCTCCTTCTTCTCGGAGACGTTCTCGACCATATAGTCCCAAACGGGCTGCTGATCCATCTCCTGCTCGGTGGGAACCATCTCGAGGGCGCCCTTGGGGCAGACCTTGACGCAGTTGGTGCAGCCCATGCAGTCGAGCGGGGACACGGCCATGGTGAACTTCATGCCCTTGGCCTTGGGGCCCATGGCGTCGAGCGTGCGGGTAGCCTCGGGCGCGGCGGCAGCCTCGTCCTCGGTCATCGCGAACGGACGGATGGTGGCATGCGGGCACACATAGGCGCACTGGTTGCACTGGATGCACTTGGTCTCGTCCCAGTGAGGAACGACCACGGCGACGCCGCGCTTCTCGTATGCAGAGGCGCCCAGCTCAAACTGGCCGTCGGCACAATCGACGAAGGCGGAAACAGGCAGGCTGTCGCCATCCATGCGATCGATGGGCTCGAGCAGGTTCTTGACCTGCTGGGCGATGGCGGACTTGGTCTCCTCGGAGAGCTCGACGGGAGCGGCATCCTCGGCGGTAGCCCAGTCGGCCGGAACCTCGAACTTACGGAAGGCGGTAGCGCCGGCATCGATGGCCTTGTGGTTGGCGTCGACGATGGCCTGGCCCTTCTTCATGTAGGACTTGGTAGCCGCGTCCTTCATGTACTGCAGGGCGTCCTCGGCGGGCAGGACCTTGGCCAGCGCGAAGAAGGCGGACTGGAGCACCGTGTTGGTGCGCTTGCCCATGCCGACCTTGGCGGCCAGGTCGATAGCGTCGATCAGGTAGACGTTGACGTTGTTGTTCGCGATGTAGCGCTTGGCCACGGCGGGCATGTGCTCGGCGAACTCCTCGTCGCTCCACTGGCAGTTGACCAGGAAGGTGCCGCCCGGCTTGACGTCGCGGACCATCTTGAAGCCCTTAACGATGTAGCTGGGGTTGTGGCAAGCGACAAAGTCGGCCTTGGTCACGTAGTACGGCGAACGGATCGGGGAATCACCAAAGCGCAGGTGCGAGACGGTGACGCCGCCGGTCTTCTTGGAGTCGTACTGGAAGTAGGCCTGAACGTACTTGTCGGTGTGGTCGCCGATGATCTTAATCGAGTTCTTGTTGGCGCCGACGGTACCGTCGCCACCCAGACCCCAGAACTTGCACTCGATGGTGCCGGGGGCTGCGGTGTTGGGCGCATCCTCGGCCTCGGGCAGGCTCAGGTTGGTCACGTCATCGACGATGCCGATGGTGAACTCGCGCTTGGGCTCGTCCTTCTTGAGCTCCTCGAAGACAGCGAACGCGGACGCGGGAGGCGTGTCCTTGCTGCCCAGGCCGTAACGGCCGCCGACGACCTTGATGCCCGTCTTGCCGGCCTCGTAGAGAGCGGAGACAACGTCCTGGTAGAGCGGCTCGCCGATGGAACCCGGCTCCTTGGTGCGGTCCATGACGGCAATCTTCTTGACGGTCTCGGGGAGAACGTCGACGAAGTGCTTGATGGAGAACGGACGGAACAGGCGAACCTTGACCAGGCCGACCTTCTCGCCGTGAGCGTTGAGGTAGTCGATGACTTCCTCGAGCACGTCGCAGAAGGAGCCCATGCACACGACGACGCGATCAGCATCGGGAGCGCCGTAGTAGTTGAACAGGCCGTAATCGGTGCCGAGCTTCTCGTTGATCTTCTTCATGTAGCCCTCGACGACGGCGGGAAGCTCGTCGTAGACCTTGTTGCAGGCCTCGCGGTTCTGGAAGAAGATGTCGCCGTTCTCGTGGCTACCGCGGGTATGCGGGTGCTCAGGGTTGAGCGCGTGATCGCGGAAAGCCTGGACAGCGTCCATGTCGCACATCTCGGCCAGATCCTTGTAGTCCCACATGGCGACCTTCTGGATCTCGTGGCTGGTGCGGAAGCCGTCGAAGAAGTTAAGGAACGGGGTCTTGCCCTCGATGGCGGCAAGGTGAGCCACCGGCGAGAGGTCCATGACCTCCTGGACGTTGCCCTCGGCAAGCATGGCGAAGCCGGTCTGGCGACAGGCCATGACGTCGGAGTGATCACCGAAGATGTTCAGGGCGTGCGAAGCGACGCAACGCGCGGAGACGTGGAAAACGCCCGGGAGCTGCTCGCCTGCGATCTTGTACATGTTCGGGATCATCAGGAGCAGACCCTGAGAAGCCGTGTAGGTGGTGGTCAGAGCACCGGCGCCCAGCGAACCGTGAACGGTACCGGCCGCACCTGCCTCGGACTCCATCTCGACGACCTTGACCGGGGTGCCGAAGATGTTCTTGCGACCCTGGGCCGCCCACTGGTCGACATGGTCGGCCATCGGGCTGGACGGCGTAATGGGATAAATTCCCGCTACCTCGGTGTACGCATACGAAACATATGCGGCCGCCTCGTTGCCGTCCATAGACTTAAACTTACGCGCCATATACCCCTCTCCTCTCATATAGGTATACAGGCCCCGGCGATCGCCGGGATATTGGCGTGATGGGATTTTCGTTGTTGCTTCCAATCATCTGGCAGGCGGACTCAGCAGCAGGTACATGGCGTGGAGAGAAGGCATGCCAAGGCGAGGAGGGCTGCACGCGCTCCACAGGCCCAGCTACCCGTCTTGCACATGACCGAGCGCCGCAAAGGCCGCATGCCGGATGCTCCCGGGCACGCCCCGGCGATGGGAAGCGCCCGCAACGGAAATCCGCATGCGGGTTTATTGTACCCCGCCGTCAAGCCATATTTCGGCAAATATAGGTGGCCGGTAAAGGTTTACCTCGGGTGACTATTGTGCGCCCGGCACCGACGGATACAGTCCCCTGGAACCCCACAGCAGTTGCGGTGAAATAGGGAGTGTTTTTGCTGTTAACGGCCTTAATCAGTCCCTATTTCACCGCAACTCATTGGGGGGATGAGCTAGAGGGCGCCGAGGAGGATGGCGTAGGTGGTGGATTCGCCGAGTTTGAGCTCGTCGCCGGGGTTGAGCTGGGCGGAGCGGCCGGGCTCTACTTGAATACACACACTCGTGGCCCCGTTTACCACCACGGTGCCGTTCGTGGACGACAGGTCCTCGACAAACCATGCGCCAGAATCGTCGCACCAGATATGGGCATGGCGGGCCGAGACGTCGTCACCGACATCGGTGATGTCGCCCTCCCCCGTTGCCAGCGCGCCGATCTCGACGCCTTCCTCACTCGGCTGAATCCAGCGCGGGGCGCTCACCACGTAGCCGTTTTGCACGCGCAGCAGTCCCAGCGGATGCGCCGGCGCGACCTCGCGCTCGCCCGCGACCGAAGATGTGCTCAGCGAGCGCGGCGTCGACGTGGCGCCGCCACAGGTCGCATGAGCGTAGTCGATGGCATAGGTCACCGACGAGCGGACATCTGCCGAGCAACCCACGGCGACAAACAGCACCAGGATGGCCTCGGCACGTTCTGCGGGCATGAGCTCAGCCGCCTGCGACAGGCGCTCGAGCGCATTGCGATAGAGATTCGTGTCCTGATGGCATTCCTCGAGTGCCCGCACCATGGGCTCGCCAGTGGGGCCGCACACCATATTGGTCACGGCCGCGGCGTCCATGGGATTGCGACGGCGCAGGGCCAGCTGCGACATAATGCGCGCGGCCGAGGTACCGTAATCGGCAAAATAACGTTCCTGCAGCGTGCCGACCGGCGCGCGCACGATAAAGCGCGAAACCCAGGAGCGATCGGCGGCACGGCTCTGCGGACTACGGCCGTCGGCGAGCGGGCGGCTCGAGAGCACCAGGCCGCACAGTTCGATATGGCTCAGGTGCGCTGCGCGCTTAAAGATGTCAAACATTGCCCCGCACGGGGTGAGCTCAGCTTGTGAAGCCATGGCTTAGCCCTCCTTGGTCGCAGAGATAGTGTCGGATACTTCGGCCGGCCCGCCAAAGGCGCGGACAGCCGCGGGGGGGGGGGGGGGGGGGGGGGGGCGGGGGGGGTGGGGGGGGGGGGGGGGGGGGGGGGGGGGGGGGGGGGGGGGGGGGG
>CAMQPJ010000093.1 GCA_947003675.1 uncultured Collinsella sp.
GGGCCGGCCCCCCCCCCCCCCCCCGCTCGGGGGGGGGGGCCCCCCGGGGGCGGGCGGTCTGGGCCCCCCGCCCGGGGGGGGGCGCCACCCACGCCCGCGACGCGGCACGACTCGCCTTTTTAGAAGCGGGGCGTCCTCCCAGCTGCGAGCCGACGACCGGGCGCTTGGCAGGACGAACGGCCCCAACAGACTTAGAGGGCATGGCGGGCTTAAGTTGAGGCTGGGCAGGTGCGCCGGAACGCCCTCCGGCGCGGCGGAAGGTTGGTTTCGATGCTCTAGAAGCCGAGGAATTTAACTTCCGGTCTGAGCTCGATGCCATACGCCTCCCTCACCTTTCCGTGCACATGCCTGATAACCGCGGCCACGTCATCGGCCGAGGCGGTTCCGTTATTAACGATAAAATTAGCGTGTACGGGCGAAACTTCCGCACCGCCAACCGAAAAACCCTTTAATCCACAATCCTCAATCAACTTGCCCACGCTTGCGTCGGGCGGGTTACGAAAGACCGATCCGCAGGATGCACGGCCCATGGGCTGCGTGCGCTTGCGGCGCGTCAGGTACCGCTCCATGCGCTCGCGAATGTCTGCCTTGGGTGCGGGCTTGAGTTTAAGCACGCACTCGAGAATGATCTCGTTACGCGGCAGGCTGCATTCGCGATACCCCCAAGCGATCTCGGACCCTGCATAGTGCTTAATACCGGACGCCGGATCAAACGTGACCACGTCCTCGATAAGAGAGCCGATCCACTCGGTCCGCGTACCTGCGTTCATGGACACGGCGCCGCCGACCGAACCGGGAATACCGACAGCGAACTCAAGGCCCGAAAGTCCGCGCGACAAGGCATCGTTGACCAAACGCGCGAACATCACGCCCGCACCAACGGTCAGCGTGCAGCCGTCCTCGGCAACAACCGTGCGCTGAAACTCACGTCCCAGCGAAATAACGGCGCCGCGATAACCGGCATCGGCAACCAACAGGTTGGACCCCTTGCCGATAATCACCCACGGCACCTGCTCGCGGTCAAGCACCGCCACGGCGCGACGCAGGGCATGGTAGCTATGGCACGTCACAAAGAGGTCGGCCTTGCCGCCGATACGATAGCTTGTATGGCGTGCAAGACGTTCGTCCTCGACCACGTCCGTGTCGATCATGCCCGAAAGCGCCATGACGGCGTTAAACAGACCCATAGGGGTTAAGCGTCTTTCTTGGCAGTCAGATACTCGATGAACTCGGGGCCGACGGTCGTAACGTCGCCGGCACCCATGGTGAGCAGCAGGTCGCCCTCGCCCACGAGCTTCTCAAGCTCCTGGTTGAGCTCAAGACGGCTGGAGCAGTACACGACCTCCTTGCCGGGGTGCTTGGCGCGAACGGTATCTGCGAGCATCTTGGAGGTAACGCCCGGAATCGGCATCTCGCCGGCGGAGAACACATCGATCAGCAGCAGCTTATCGGCGTTGGCAAAGGCATCGGCAAAGTCATCGCACAGAGCCTGCAGGCGCGAATAGCGGTGCGGCTGGAACACGACGTCGACATGCTTGTAGCCCAGCGAAGAGGCAGCAGCGAGCGTCGCCTTGATCTCGGTGGGATGATGGCCGTAATCGTCAACCACCGTGATGCCGTCGATATCGCCCACGTGGGTAAAGCGACGGCGGACACCCTCAAAACTCGAAAGTGCCTTAGCGGCGGCGTCGATATCGAGACCCAGGACATGGGCGACGGTCAAGACGGCCGTGGCGTTGAGCATGTTGTGACGACCGGGGTTGCTCTTAATCTCGACAGCGTGCTCGGTGCCGTCCTCAAAGCGAACGATAAAGTCGCTCTGGATGCCCTTGACATCCGGATGCACGCAGACGATGTCGTTGTTCTCGGCAAAGCCATAGGAAAGCACATGACGGCCCGTCGACTTGGCAAGCTCGACCAGATGCGGGTCCTCGCCACAAACGATGACGGTGCCGCCCTCGCCCACCAGCCCCATAAACTTGGCAAAGGTGGCCTCGATCTCCTCGATGCCCGAGTAGTGATCGAGATGGTCGGCCTCGACGTTGGTCACGATGACCACGTTGGGGTTCAGGAACAGGAACGAGCTGTCGGACTCATCGGCCTCGGCGACAAAGTAGTCACCCGAGCCGTTCTTGCCGTTGGTGTCGTAGCCCTCGACGATGCCACCGATCAAAAAGCTGGGGTCCAGACCCATGCGGTCGAGCATCGTGGCGCACATCGAAGAGGTCGTGGTCTTGCCGTGCGTGCCGGCGACGGCGACGGTGGTGTAGCCATGGCCCAGAGCCGAGAGCATCTTGGCACGGGGCCACACGGGAATACCAAGCTCGCGGGCACGCACGAGCTCGGGGTTGGACTCGGGAATAGCGGTGGAGACCACAACCACGTCGGGCTTGACCTCGTCGATCGTCGCAGCCTCGTGGCCCACGTGGACCTTCACGCCGGCGCGGGTAAGCTGGCGAATATAACGCGACGTCTTAAGGTCGGAGCCGGTAACGGCATAACCGCGCTCGTGCAGAACGAGGGCGATGCCGCTCATGCCGGCGCCGCCGATACCGATAAAGTGGGCGCTCTTGAACTCGGGCGCGGAGGTTGCAGTCTGGGAATCAGCCATGTGCTCGTGTACTCCTTGCGTAAACACTGCCTGTAACCCGTTAACTGTACCGCACCTACCGCATCAGCGCGAGGGAGACCGACGATATCCCGTCTAACTAACGCAAACCCTCTACCGCATCGGCCAGAAGAGCGGCGGCGCGGTCCTGAGCCAACCCGCGCGCCGCCTGACGCATGGCATCGCGCGCGGCGGCGTCATCCACCAGATGCAGCAGCTCCTCGGCAAACGCCGGAGCATCGATATCGGCATCGGCACAAAGCACGCCGGCACCGGCATCGACCAGATAGCGCGCATTGGTCGTCTGGTGGTCGGCCGTGGCATGCGGATACGGCACGAGCACCGAAGGCACGGCGAGGGCGGCAATCTCGGCCACGCTCGAGGCGCCGGAACGCGAGAGCACCAGGTCAGCGGCAGCTAGCATGTCGCCCATGTTGTCAATGTAGGGCTGGACGCGATAGCGCTTCGTCTCATCGGACGTCAGCGCCAAAGCACGCTCGGTGTCCTCAAAGCCATCGGCTCCCGTCGAATGCAAAATGTAGAGATTCTCACGCGAAAGCAGCTCGCCCTTGAGCGAGGCTACGCGCTCGTTAAGATGCTGGGCACCGAGCGAACCGCCAAAGACAAGCAGCAGCACAGCGTCCTCGGGCACGCCAAGTGCCTCGCGGCCGCGGGTGCGATCGCCCTCAATGACCGAGCGGCGCACCGGATTACCGGTCATAAGCACATGCTCAGGGTCGCCCTCGTGCTCAAAGACAGAGCGCGCAGCCGGCACCGAGATGCACACGCGGGCGGCATGGGAACTCATCATCTTATTGGCCAGACCCGGAACAGAGTTCTGCTCGTGCAGCAGATACGGAACGCCCGCATCCTTGCACCAGCCCAGCAGCGGAACCTCGACGTAGGCACCAAAACCGATGGCAGCATCGGGCTTGCCAACCTTTGAGAAATGACTGGCAAGCGAGCGCTTGGCCTTATTGACGCGCCACAGCGAAGTCAGCGCGGTCCAAGGACGGGAGCGGTCGAAGCCCGTGACCGTGATAGGTACAAAATCGAACCCGGCCTCGGGAACCAAACGACCCTCGAGCTTGTGTGACTGACCCACGAACACAACATGATGTCCGCGGTCGCGCAACTCCTCAGCCAAAGCGAGCGCAGGGTTGATATGTCCCGCCGTGCCGCCAGCTGCGATAGCAACGGTCATCTTATCGGTCATGGTAATCCCTTCGTACGCGCGGTCCCTTATCGTCGGTGCGCAGACGCGCCGACGGGTCCGAATTCAAATCGATTCGATTATATCCGCCACCCGAGCTTCGGGGGTTCGGGCGTTGGGAACGCCCCTGCGGCGCCGTTCGCGGGCGCGGACGAGCCGCCGGCTCGGACGCAGAGCCATCCAAGACGGTAAAACCGTTGCGCGAAGGGCGATCCCCGCGCACATGGGGCACGCCGGCGGTGCTCTCGTCCATAACGGCAAAGCTCTCGCGGCGACGGTCGTACTCATCACGACGGGCGCTCTCGTGCGAGACGCGCAAGATCAGCCCGGCAAGCATAAGCGATACGATAATCGACGAGCCGCCGTAGCTAATAAACGGCAGTGGTTTGCCCGTCATGGGAAACACATTGAGGATGCCCAGCGCATTGATCAAAAACTGCACCGCGAGAATGACTGCGGAACCCGATGCCATGAGTGCTCCGCGACGGTCCGTAGCCTGCTCGGCAATGCGAAACGCCGAGTAAATCAGCATCGCGAACACCAAGAAGAACAGCACGGTTCCGATAAAGCCAACTTCCTCGCCGATAATAGCCAAGATGTAGTCGTTATGCGCCTCAGGCAAATACGAGTACTTCATGGTGGAGTTGCCGATACCGCGACCGAACAGACCGCCCGAGGCAAACGCCATGATGGCAAGCGTGGCCTGATAGCCATCGCCATACTCGTCGGCCCAAGGGTTCCAAGCAACCTCGACACGCGTCATACGATACGGCTCGGTGATAAGGGCGATCGCAATTACGGCGATGCCGGCAACGACCGTCCAAACGATATATTTAGGGTCCAATCCCGCAAACAACGCCATGCACATGAGAGTCAACAAGATGATCAGAACGGTGCCAAAATCGGGCTGAATAAAGATCATAAAGAGCGAAATACCCAGGTAGGCGCCCGTCTTGCGAAGAAACTCATTGATGTTGCCACCGGGCGAAAAGATGCGGTCGAGCATGATTGCCGAGTACGCGATGGCGAACGGCTTTAAAAACTCAGACGGCTGGAACTGAATACCGGCAATGTTGAGCCAACGCGTGGCGCCACGACTGCCGCTACCCATAAAGAACACCAGAAGCAGTAGCCCTATCATGCCCATGAGGAAAATCCTGAGCACGTCTTCCCCAAACCAGCTATCCGGCAAGATGCGCACGATGGCAACCATAGCCAGCACGCCAACTCCGGCAAACGCGGCTTGTCGAACCAGGAAAAACGTCGCAGACCCGTTCTCGTGCAATGCCTCGACCGATGACGCCGAGTACACCATCAGCAGACCAAAGCACACCAAGGTAAACAGGCACGCCATGAATATCAAACGAGGGCGCATGATGCGGGCGGGGACGCCGGCGATATAGCGCTCGCTGAGTGTCTGCCCGCCGCGACCGGAACGCGGCGTGCTGCGCTGCGAGGAAGCACGGTCCGAGTCGGGCCTCCTCATACCTTGTCGGGGGCTCTCCTCTCTCACCGGCAGCCCCTATTCCATTTGCGATTTCGCTGCGGCGGCAAGCTGGGCCACGTAGTCCTTAAACACGCGGCCGCGCTCCTCGTAGCCCGAGAACTCATCGAACGAAGAACAGGCGGGAGAAAGCAGGATCACGTCGCCACGGCTCGACAGCGAACGGGCAACGTCCACGGCGTCGCGCAGGTCGTCAGCCTGAGCGATATCAACGTCGCCATCGACATCGGCCTCGTCCATAGCGGCGGTAAAGCGCTCGCGAGCGTCGCCAAAGCAGACCACCGAGCGAACGTTATCCATGACAACGCGGGCAAAGTCCGCGAGCGGCGTACCCTTATCGTGGCCGCCGAGCAGCAAGATCACATCGTCGTCGGGAA
>CAMQPJ010000094.1 GCA_947003675.1 uncultured Collinsella sp.
CAAGGCACGTGGCGCCATTATGCTGCATGGGCATATCCACAGCAGGGGTGACCGCGCCAACGCACGCAACCGCGATCGCGAGCGCCCTATCTTTCGCTACGATGTCGGTCTCGATGCCAACGACTACAAGCCCGTAAGCCGAGACCAGATCTTGAGCTTCTTTGGACTGTAGCTGCAAGTGCAGGTAGAATGAACGCGCCGTGTGGATGGTCTGCACGGCGTGTTTTAGTAGGAGCGATGATTCCATGAGGGCTGTCCAGCGCATTAACCACAACGCTGCCATCTGCGAAGACGGCGCGGGGCGCCAGCTCATCGCGTTGGGTCGCGGTATCGGCTTTGGCGATATGCCGCACGATGTCGATTTGGATGTCGTTACCCGCACCTTTTACGGTATCGATTCCAAGTACCTGGCGTTTATCGACGAAGTTGATCCCGAGGTGCTGGAGTTTTCCGCCCAGCTGGCCGATATCGCAACTGGGCAACTTTCGTACGAATTGAGTCCTAATCTGCCCATTACGCTGGCAGATCATATCCAGTTTGCCATTAAGCGCGCCCGCGAACATATGGTGGTGTCGTTGCCGCTCAAGCGCGATCTGGAGCAGCTGCATCCTATTGAGTATCGATTGGGCGAGCTAGCCGTTCGCGGCATTAAGAAAACTTTTGCCATTCGCATGCCCCAGAGTGAGGCCGCGGGCATTGCCATGTCGATTATCAATGCGGCGATTAAGCCGAGTGAGCGGCGCGTGCTTGCCGAACAGCACGAGGAGCATCTGCTCGACATGACGGTTGCAATTATTCAAGAAGAGTTGGGTGTGACGGTCGACCGCTCGTCGTTTGCCTTTACTCGCTTTGCCACCCATGTGCGCTATCTGCTCGACCGCGTGGCAGAGAAAGAGCCGATTGATACCGAGAACTCAGGTCTCTACGACGTGCTCGTGGAGCAGTATCCGGCGGCATCGCGCTGTGCTCATCGTATCGACGATCTGATTCAAGAGGCCTTTGGCGAGCCATTGGCCCAAGAAGAGCTCGTCTATCTGATCATGCACGTGAATCGCGTGGCTCCCACCAGCCTGGATAGATAGGGGGTCTCTGGCGCCCCCTTTCCGTTATGGCGACCGTTTGCGGGCCGTTTGCTACCGTTCATCGGTAATCTGAGCCGCAGCGAACGCATCTGCCGCATATACTCGCCGTGTGTTGGGTGTTACTCACGGCGCAGCTCCGAGAGGCACTACCGATTCTGCCGAGGCCATTATTGGGTCTCTGTCGGTTGTGCGCGGGGCTTTTTTCATGTCGATCCACCCGGGAATCACATGCAATGAAATCTCTTGCCAACGGATATCGCGTGCTGCGCAGGCGCGAGCGGAATCGTGCGTCTTGATGCTGTGAAGGCCCACAGACCTTTAGTTGGAAGAGAAGGGATTCGACATGGCTGTCGATAACAAGAAGATTGCCGAGGACGTGCTTGCTGCCGTCGGCGGCGCCTCCAATGTGACGAACGCGACGCACTGCATGACCCGTCTGCGTCTGAACCTTAAGGATCAGTCCATCCCCAATGACGATGAAGTTAAGAAGATCAAGGGTGTTCTGGGTGCCCAGTGGTCTGGCGGCCAGTATCAGGTCATCATCGGTCAGAACGTACCGAAGGTCTACGACGCCGCCATTGCGCTGGGAGTTAAGGGCGAAGGCTCCATTGACGAGAACCTCGATGGCGGCACCAAGGAGCCGCTGACGCTCAAGACTGCGGGCAACAAGATCCTCAACTATCTCTCCAAGACCATGGTCATGACGATCCCCATCATCATGGGTGCTGCCATGTTCCGTACCATCGCTGTGGTTTGCGGTGACGGCATGCTCGGTATTTGGTCTGCCGACTCCGACATCTACAACTTCTTCTACAGCTGGATTTATAACGCTGGCTATTATTTCCTTCCCGTTTATTTGGGTTGGGCTGCTGCGAAGCAGCTTGGCTGCAGCCAGCCACTCGGCATGATGCTCGGCGGTGTGCTCATTGCTCCTGAGTTCATGACGTTGGTCAACGCTGCGGCGGATTCGGGCGTAACGACCACCATGGTCTACGGCGTGCTGCCGGCCCAGCTGAACAACTATTCCTCCACCGTGCTCCCCATGGTTCTGTCCATGCCGGTGCTTATGGTCGTCGAGAAGTTCATGAAGAAGGTCGTTCCCGACATGCTCTCTACGGTGTTTGTACCCGTGGGCACCATGGCCGTTATGATCCCCGTTTCGTTGTGCGTGCTGGCTCCGATCGGCTCCATCCTGGGCAGCATGGTCGGCAACTTTATGTTCGGTCTCGGTAACGCCGGCGGCATCGTCACCATCCTCTCCCTCGTCGTCATTGCCGCACTTTGGGAGTTCCTGGTTATGACCGGTATGCACCAGGTCCTGCTTGCCCTTGGTATTGTGCAGCTGCTCACCCTGGGCTCCGACTCCTGCGTTATGGTCGCGGCCGGTATCTCTCAGTTCGCTACGTGGGGCATGGCCTTCGGTGCCTTCCTGCGCCTTAAGGAGACCGACGAGAAGGGCGCCATGCTCGGCTTCTCGCTCTCCGGTATCGTGGGCGGCGTGACGGAGCCCGCATTGTATGGCTGTGGCTTTAAGTATACTCGCTGCCTGGGCGCCATGGTTGCCGGCGGTGCTATCGGCGGTTTGATCGCAGCCCTCACCAATGTGACAACGTATGTTCTGGGCGCGACCAATATTCTGGGCGTCACCGGCTTTGTTGCCGGCGGAACGGCTAATCTCGTCTGGGGTTGCGTTGCATCGGGCGCTGCATTTGTTGCCGCCGCTGCCATCGCCTACCTCTTTGGCTTTAGCAAGGATCAGCTCGAGGAAGATGTTGATGCCGCTAAGGCTTAAGACATCTGTTTAGGTAGGATAATTACCTGGGGCACTTGGCTACACTCCAAGTGCCCGTTTCCATAGATTGGAGTCGTTGTGAAGCAATTGCTTATTCGTGCCGATGATCTTGGTTATTCGTACGCCGTTGACTTGGGGATCGCCCGTAGCGTCAACGAGGGCTTGGTGCGCTCAGCGGGCCTTATGCCAAATATGCCCGAGGCCGAGCGTGGGTGGTCGCTCGTGGCGGATGCCGATATTGCAGTGGGCCAGCATACCAACGTGTGCCTGGGCAAGCCGTGTGCCGACCCGGCGCTCATCCCGAGCATGCTCAACGAGAACGGCGAGTTC
Organism: uncultured Collinsella sp.; assembly: GCA_947003675.1. GTDB lineage: Bacteria > Actinomycetota > Coriobacteriia > Coriobacteriales > Coriobacteriaceae > Collinsella. The sequence continues at coordinate 3,205 of CAMQPJ010000094.1, forward strand.
CATAGCAGCCGTACCTTCCGCGAGCATTTTAAGCGCGGCGAGGAGTTGATAGACTTCGACGAGGCCTGCATCGAGATCCGCGCGCAGCATGACCGCTTTGTCGAGATCGTGGGCCGCGAACCCGATTACTTTGAGGCCCATGCCGTCATGAGCAAAAACCTTAACCGAGCGATCTCGGCGGTTGCTCAGGAGCTGGGCCTTAAGGAGCAAAAGGCAAGCTTCGACCCCACGGCGGTTGTGCGTTGCGGTGCCACCGACCTGCGCATGGTGATGCATTCGATGGAGCCGGGCTACGAACCCAAGGACTCGATTATGCAGACGGTTCGCGAGATGGAGGACGGCGAGACGGTCGTCTTTGTGTGCCATCCAGGCTATCTCGATCGTTTTATCCTGGAGAACAGCTCGCTTACGACTGACCGCACCAAGGAGGTCGATGCGCTGATCGACCCCGAGCTTCGCGCTTGGCTTGAATCTCAACCTGATCTTCGCCTTATCGACTACCGCGATCTGTAAGGACCCAAACCGCCACAAAGGGGACAGGCACCTTTGTGGTGGTTCTGGCGCCGTTGCCTTTATGGCGGCGGCGCCTTTTTTGTCCGCGTGGCGCGGTAGAGTGTAGGCGGTTGAAATTTGCGTCCATCGAGGAGCTGCCATGAACGAGATTAAGTGCCCGCGTTGCGGCGAAGTATTTAAGGTCGACGCGTCCGGCTATGCGGATATCGTCAAGCAGGTGCGCGACGCCGAGTTTTCGCGCGACCTGGATGAGCGTGTGAAGGCAGTCCAGCGCGAGGGCGAGCAGGCGCTGGAGCTTGAACGCTCGCGTTCGTCGGCTGCCTTGCAAAGGGCAGAGTCTCAGCGCAACGCTCAACTTGTCGAGCAGAAGAACGCTGCAACTCAACAGCTGGCACAAGAGGTTGCCAAGCGCGACGCTGAGCTTGCCGAGCTGCGCGCCAAGCTCGAGGGAGCTGCCGCGGAGCGCGAGAGCGCAAGCCAGCGCGCGGCGGTTGAAGCCCGCGCCGACGCTCAGAAGGAGAATGCCGAGCTCCAGCGCGAAATCGACAACTTGCGCGCGCAGCTTGGACGCAAGGATGACGAAGCCAAGCTCGCCGAATCGGCGGTGCGCAATGCTGCTCAAAACGATTTAGCTGCACGTGATGCCCAGATTGCCGAGCTGCAGGCAAGGCTTGCCGCGGCGGACAAGGCCCAGGAGATGGTGCTCGCCGCTGCCGCTGCCGAGTCCCAGCGCGAGCTTGATGCCGCTCGCGGCGAGGCCGAGCGCGCGCTTGCTGACTACCGCGCAAAGGTACAAGAGAAGTTTTCCGCCGCAAAGACTCAGTCCGAGCAGGAGGCCGAGGGCCTGCGCGCCCAGCTGCGCGAGCAGGAGCTGACGGCCAAAATGAACCTGTCAGAAGCGGTCGCCGCGGCGGAGCGTGAGCGTGATGAGGCCCGCGCAAAACTCACGAGTGAGCTGGCGGTGCGCGATTCGCGTGAGGAACAGGCCAGAGCGGCACACGAGCTCGAGCTTGCGCAGGCCAAGCGCGCGAGCGATGAGCTGATTCGCTACAAGGACGAAGAGATTGAGCGTCTTAAGGACATGAAGGTACGCCTGTCCACCAAGATGGTGGGCGAGTCGCTCGAGCAGCACTGCGAGACTGAGTTCAATCGTTTGCGTATGACCGCGTTTCCTAATGCGTACTTCGAGAAAGACAACGATGCGTCCGAGGGCACCAAGGGCGACTTTATCTTCCGCGAGTGCGACGCGAGCGGCAACGAGATCATCTCGATTATGTTCGAGATGAAAAATGAGAACGACGAGACTGCAACCAAACACAAAAACGAGGACTTCTTTAAGAAACTCGATCACGATCGTCGCCAGAAAGGCTGTGAGTACGCGGTGCTCTGCACGCTGCTCGAGCCCGAGAGCGAGCTTTACAACGCGGGAATCGTGGACGTGAGCTATCGCTACAAGAAGATGTACGTGATCCGTCCGCAGTTTTTTATTCCCATGATTACGCTGCTGCGCAACGCCGCCATGGGTTCATTGCGCTATAAACAGGAGCTAGCGGAGTACAAGCAGCAGAACATTGACGTCACGAACTTCGAAGCCAAGATGGAGAAGTTCAAGGATGGCTTCTCGCGCAACTACAACCTGGCGAGCAAGCAATTCGAATCGGCGATCAAGGAAATCGATGCCGCCATTAAGCAGCTCGAGAAGACCAAGGACGATTTGCGCCGTAGCACCGAGAACCTGCGCCTGGCCCACAACAAGGCCGATGAACTTACCATTCGCAAGCTCACGTGGGGCAACAAGACCATGAAGGCGGCATTTGACGAAGCGCGCGAGGCCGCACCAGAGACAAGCGATGAGCCCGCCGAGGCGGATTCGTATGAGGTCGAGGATGCCGAGTAGGTCATAGCGGATAGTGCAAAAGCGGGGGCCCCGGGGCGTGGGGCACCGGCCCCCCCGCGGTTTTTGCAATTGGGGTGGGGAGTACA
>CAMQPJ010000095.1 GCA_947003675.1 uncultured Collinsella sp.
GGGGGGGGGGCGTTTTTTTTTAAAACCCCCCCCCCCCTGCAGTTGGGGGTTTTTTTATGTTCTTTTATGCGGCTTCCGCCGCCAAAACATATAAATACCCCCCCGCAACTTATTTTGGGGAAGAGGATACAAGCCGGGCATACAATGGATGTCGTTGTGTTGAGCTTACCGGGAGGTTGCTATGTGGGCATACGAGACGACGTTCTATCAGATCTATCCGCTGGGCTTTTGTGGAGCCCCGCGCGAGAATGCCGCGCCCGTTGCCGAGGATGAGCTTACCCAGGCCGCCAACGTTGCTCCTAACCCCGATGCGCCCATCATGAAGATGGCCCAGTGGGCCGACTACCTGCAGGAACTCGGCGTTGGCGCCGTGCTCATCAACCCGCCGCTCGAGTCCGATAGCCATGGCTACGACACGCGCAGTCTGCGCCATATCGACCGCCGCCTGGGTAGGGATGCCGACTTTGCCGCCGTGTGCGACACACTGCATGCCCACGGCATCCGCGTGGTACTCGACGCCGTCTTCAACCACGTCGGTCGCGGCTTTTGGGCCTTCCGCGATGTGCAGGAGCGCAAGTGGGACTCGCCCTACAAGGACTGGTTCCACATTAGCTTTGATGGCGACTCCTGCTACGGCGACGGCTTTTGGTACGAGGGTTGGGAAGGCCATTTTGAGCTCGTGAAGCTCAACTTGCAAAACCCCGCCGTGGTCGATTACCTGCTTGAGTCCGTGCGCCGCTGGGCCGATGTCTTTGGCGTCGACGGTCTGCGCCTGGACGTTGCCTACATGCTCGACCGCGATTTCATGCGTCGTCTGCATAACTTTGCCCGTGAGCTTAGGCCCGACTTTGTGCTGATTGGCGAGACGCTCCACGGTGACTACAACCAGATCGTCAACGACGAGATGCTCGACTCCTGCACCAACTACGAGTGCTACAAGGGCCTGTACTCCAGCTTTAACTCGGTCAACATGTTCGAGATTGCCCACTCGCTGCATCGCCAGTTTGGCGGTGACCCGTGGTGCATTTATCGCGGCAAGCATCTGCTGTCGTTTGTCGACAACCACGACGTGCCGCGTCTGGCGAGCATCCTGACGGACAAGTCCTGCCTGCGCCCCGCCTACGGCATGCTCTTTGGTATGCCGGGCATTCCGTGCGTCTACTACGGCAGCGAGTGGGGAATTGCTGGCGAAAAGGGCGGCCCCGATGGCGATTGGGCACTACGTCCTGCGCTTGACACCCCGGCACCTAACGAGCTGACGGCATTTGTCACGCAGCTCGCGCACCTGCGCTCGGCCGATGACGCGGCGGCCCGTGCCCTCAACTACGGTGCCTATCGCAACGTGGTGATCCAGAACAAGCAGCTGCTGTTCGAGCGCGCCTGCGACGATGCGACGGTGCTCGTGGCGGTCAATGCCGTGAACGAGCCCTACACCTTTGGAGCCGGCGAACTCAGCGGCTCCTTCGTCGACCTGCTTGCCGACGATGCGCCCACGGTCGAGCTGTCGGGCTCCCTTGAACTTGCGCCCTATGAGGTGCGCTATCTGCTGAGGGCCTAATTCATGACTGCGCCGGACGAGGGCTATCAGCATATTGAGCATGGGTTTGAGCCCGTGTTTGACGAGCGCTCGCGCGTTTTGGTGCTGGGGTCGTTTCCCTCGGTGCTCTCGCGTGCCAATGCCTTCTACTATGGCAATCCGCAGAACCGCTTTTGGCGCGTGATGGCCGCGTGCCTTGGTGCGCCCGTGCCGCCCAACGAGGGAGACTCTTTGGCGAGCGGCGAGCCCGCGACGCTCGACGCCTCGATTGCCACCAAGCGGGCTATGCTTCTGAACGGTGGCGTGGCCCTGTGGGACGTGATCGAGAGCTGCGACATTAAGGGTTCGAGTGATGCCAGCATCAAAAACGTCGTTCCGGCGCATGCCGAGCGTATTACCGGTGCAGCTCCTATCGAGGTCGTTGTCTGTAACGGTGGCACGGCAGGCCGGCTCTACAAGCGCTATCTACAAGAACGCACCGGGCTGCGCGCCGTCGTCCTGCCCTCGACAAGTCCCGCCAACGCCGCCTGGCGCCTGGAGCGTCTTGTTGAGCGCTGGCGCGAGGCCGTTGACTGGGGCACTCTGTAATTTAGATATCTGATTGGGCGCGGCTGCCGAGGTATTTCATGATGGCATGCCAGATCGGTGCGGGCAGCGCGGGCTTGGCGCGCACCATGCCGTCGGCATCGACGCTTTCGGCATTGCCACCGCCAAGCAGCTGCGCATGCTCTATGGAGCAGCCCATGCGCACAGCGCCCACAAGCTTGTCCATGGCTTCCGAAAACGGTCGACGCAAGAGGCCCATGCGTGGGGAGCGGCGAAGCGCCGCTATGCCGCTGCCGGTGCAGACGATGACGCCTCCACACCACGACAGTCCTCGACGCTCGCACGCTTCGTGCAGATGGCCAACGACCGCGTGCGCCTGCTCGGAACTCCTACAGTCGGCTTGAACAACCACATAGACGCGTGTTCCTGCGCCTTCAACACATTCGAGCGCCCGTTCAACGACGGTCATCGCCTCGTCATCGAGCACATCTTCAACAGCGAATACAATGCCGTCCACAACGCTGCCGGCATCATCCGCCTTCAAATCAACCGGGCGGGGGAGCGCGGTGCCAGAAAGCTGAGCATAGGCAGCGATGGCATCCTGCAGGTCCCAGAGCAAAAACTCAAGATCGGCGCTATTGGGAATGCTGATATACGCAATGGTTTGCAACGTTTTTGGTACATCGCCGCGTGCGGTCGTCTCCATGCCACCTCCTTTCCGGTTGGTTTCCGTTTAGGTTACACCGTCTGGTGGCGCTCCGCCGCGCTATCCTAGTGCAACCCTTACGAAAGGAACGCCATGCGTCTGCCCATGAATACCTCGCTTGCCACGCTCAAGCCCTCCGGCATCCGTCGGATCAATGCGCTCGCCGCCCAGCACCCGGGGTGCATCGCGCTTGCGCTTGGCGAGCCCGATTTTCCCACGCCCGATGTGGTTAGCGCCGAGGTGACGGCCTCGCTCGACCGCGGCGACACGCACTATCCGCCCAACAACGGCCGTCCCGCCCTGCGCGAGGCACTGTCCAAATATATGGGTGACGCGGGCCTGGCATTTTCCGCCGATGAGGTCATCCTGACCGATGGTGCGACCGAGGCCCTGTCGGCTACGTTTATGGCCATGCTCAACCCCGGCGACGAGGTCATCATCCCCACGCCGGCCTTTGGCCTGTACGAGAGCATCGTCGTGGCCAACCACGCCCAGGCGGTCTTTTTGGATACGGAGCCTGCGCAATTCCAGATTGACGAGGACGCACTACGTGCTTGCGTGACGCCGGCGACCAAGGCCATCGTCATCTGCACGCCCAACAATCCTACGGGCTGCATCCTCAACGCAGCATCGCTCGACGCCGTGGCGCGCGTGGCGGAGCAGGCGGGCATCTACGTAGTCTGCGACGACGTATACAACCGCCTCGTCTATGTGGACGGCTACGAGCGCTTCGCCCAGCGCCACCCGGAGCTACGCGAGCAGACGGTGGTCATCGAGAGCTTCTCCAAGCCCTGGGCCATGACCGGCTGGCGCCTGGGCTGGCTCGCAGCGGCAGCCCCCGTCATCGCCGAGATCGCAAAGGCTCATCAATACCTAGTATCGAGCGCCGTCTCCTTCGAAATGGACGCTGCCGCCCGAGCCCTCACCGTCGACCCCACCCCCATGCTCGAAGTCTACCGAGCCCGCCGCAAACGCGTGCTCGCAGCCTTAAACGCCATGGGCCTCGAAGTAGTAGAGCCCGCAGGAGCCTTCTACGCCTTCCCCAGCATCAAGCAATTCGGCCTAACAAGCGAAGCCTTCTGCATCAAAGCCATCAAAGAGGCAAACGTAGCCCTAGTCCCGGGCGACTGCTTCGGAACCGAAGGCCACATCCGCCTAAGCTACTGCGTCTCCGACCAAAATCTGGACGAAGGCCTAAATCGCCTGTCCACCTTCATTTCAACCTTATAGCCCAACGGGACGCAACACATCAGCCCACCGACACAAGGGTTATGCGTGGGGCGCGTCGCTCAACGGAAAACCGGGCTGCCCCATAGTTGACGCAGGCCGCGCCGCCGAAGGCCAGGCGCAAGGTTTTCGTAGATTCCGCACGAGCCGAAGAGCACTTAATGTGCTCTTCGTGCGAGCCAGGACTTGACCGAGCGAAAACCTTGCGCCTGGCCTTCGGCGGCGCGTGCCGGATGGTGGAATTGTGTGCAGCCCGGTTTTCCGTTGACCGACGCCGGGGTCCCCGCCATAATACTTTCGGTTCACGCACGAATCCGCTGCCAGAGACAGCCGGTGCAAACGGGCATCGCCCGCGAGCTTAATGGGATATCCCGCCAGCCGAGGTGGTCGAGTTGATATGTCTTCTCGCCCCCGTCGCTCATGCAGCGCGGGGGCTTTCTTTTTGGACATGCCCCCGTCACGTCCTTGTGGCGGACCGTGCCCGGAAAGAATTCGAGGAGGTGTAATTCATGCCCCAGCAGTACAAAATCGACAAGGTTGCAGAGATCGAGTCTCGTATCGCCGAGAACGCCGGTCTGTTCGTCGTCAACTACAACGGTCTGACGGTTAAGCAGGCTCAGGAGCTGCGTCATCAGCTTCGCGAGTGCGGCGCCGAGATGAAGGTCTACAAGAACAACCTGGTCAAGATCGCTCTCAAGAACCAGGAGCAGCCCGAGCTCGACGAGATCCTCGCCGGCCCCGTCGCTTATGTGTTCTACGAGTCCGAGCCGGTCGAGGCCGCTAAGGCCCTTAAGGACTTCTCCGCTAAGTCCAAGGGCGTCCTTGAGATCAAGGGCGGTATCTCCGACGGCAAGGCCGTTTCCGCTGATGATGTTAAGGCTATCGCCGAGCTGCCCACCAAGGATCAGCTTCTCGGCCAGATCGCCGGTCTCATCTCCGGTTTCGCTCGCGACATCGCTGTCTGCGTCAACGGCGTTTCCTCTGGTCTCGCTCGTTCGATCCAGCAGGTCTCCGAGCAGAAGGCAGCCTAGTCGCTGTTTTCACCCGCGGCGGCAACGCCGCACCCCTGGCGCATTCGCGCCGTGTTTTAACTGATCTCCGTGCATCCGCACGGAAACCGAAAGGACTTAGAAATGGCTAAGCTTACCACCGATGAGATCATCGATGCTCTTAAGGAAATGACCCTTCTCGAGGCTTCCGAGCTCGTCAAGGCTATCGAGGACACCTTCGGCGTTTCCGCCGCTGCTCCTGCCGCTGTTGTCGCCGCTCCCGCTGCTGGCGCTGCTGAGGCCGAGGAGAAGACCGAGTTTGACGTCGTGCTCGAGGGCTTTGGCGACAACAAGATCCAGGTCATCAAGGCCGTCCGTGAGCTCACCAACCTTGGCCTGAAGGAGGCCAAGGAGGTCGTCGAGGGCGCTCCCAAGGCTGTTCTCGAGGGTGCCAAGAAGGAGGACGCCGAGGCTGCCAAGGAGAAGCTCGAGGCTGCTGGCGCTGCTGTCACCCTCAAGTAATCAGGCTCTCTCGCCAGATTTCTTTGCAGACGGGGGGGGGGGGGGGGGGGGGGGGGGGGTTTTTTTTTTGGCGGCGGAGCCCAGGGCGGGGCGCCCCCCCAAGACGTGGTGGGGGGGGGCCGGCCCGGAGCCGCGGGG
>CAMQPJ010000096.1 GCA_947003675.1 uncultured Collinsella sp.
GGCATCGGTTCCTTTATCGTCGGCCTGTTCTATGCCCCCACGGTCGTTACCGGTATCCACCAGATGTACACCGCCATCGATCTGGGCCAGCTCGCTCAGTACGGTGTGACCTATTGGCTGCCCATCGCCAGCGCTGCCAACATCGCCCAGGGTGGCGCCGCACTCGCCGTTGCCTTTAAGACCCGCGATGCCAAGATCAAGGGTCTGGCGCTTCCTTCGGCCCTGTCCGCCTTCATGGGCATTACCGAGCCTGCCATCTTTGGTGTGAACCTGCGCTTCTTTAAGCCCTTCATCGCCGGTTGCATCGGCGGCGGTTGCGGTGCCCTGGTCTGCGCGCTCACTTCGCTGGCTGCCTCCGGCACGGGTGTTACGGGTATCTTCGGTATCCTGCTGTGCCTGGCCCAGCCCGTGCAGTACGCGATCATGTTTGCGGTTGCCGCGCTGGTCTCCTTTGCCGTCTCGTTTGTCCTGTACAAGGACGAGCCCAAGGCTTCCGTGCAGGCCTAAGAGCTTTTGATTGAGGGGTGCCCGCGGGCTGTATGCTCGCGGGTGTTCCCCGCATCTGGCGCCGATCTTTGGCACCTTGTAACTTTCGATCCGTTAGGACTTTGATATGTCTAATGCACTCGGTCGCGACCTTGCAAAGCTGGTCGCCGCTGTTGACGCCGCCGCCTCTGAGTGCGGTCATGGCGCGTATGGCCAGCGCTTTCATATTATGCCGCCCACGGGCTGGCTCAACGACCCCAACGGGCTTTGCCAGGCCGATGGCGTGTTTCACGCATACTTCCAGTATGCTCCGTTTGATGTGAACGGCGGCGTCAAGATGTGGGGTCATGCCACGAGCCGCGACCTTATGAAATGGGAATATGTTGGCGCGCCGCTGCTTCCCGACGAGCCGTTCGACTGCCATGGCGTGTATTCGGGCTCGGCATTGGTCGAGGACGGTCGCATTCGCGTGCTCTATACCGGCAACGTTAAGCTCCCCGATGAGGACGGCGTCTTTGACTATGTCAACTCCGGCCGTCGCGCCGACACCGTGTATGTCGAGAGTGTTGATGGACAGACGTTCAGCCAAAAGCGCGTGGTGCTGGCGTCGGAGGACTATCCCGAGGATTTGACCTGCCACGTGCGTGACCCCAAGGTGTGGCGCGATGATGATGGGCGTTACCACATGGTGCTGGGCGCGCGTCGTCGCGTGGACGGGCCGCATGTCGAGAGCCGTTTTTGCGCCATGCATGGCGGGGGTGCCGGGCGCGATGTGGGCGAGATCCTGGTGTATGGCTCGGCCGATATGCTGAGCTGGGAGCTCGAGAGCCGTGTGTCTACGCCCGATCGCTTTGGATTTATGTGGGAATGCCCGGGTTACTTTGAGCTTGAGGCCGATGACGGTGCGCCGGCGAAGTGGCTGTCCTTCTCCCCCCAGGGGCTCGAGGGCGGTCGTTGGGACCGCGGCAACGTATACGCTGCTGGCTACATGCCTGTAACGGGCGACATTGCAGGTGGTGACGGTGCCTATGAGCTGGGCGAGTTCCGCCTGTGGGACGCTGGTTTTGACTTCTATGCGCCGCAGGAGTTTACGTCCGAGGATGGTCGCCACATTCTGATCGGCTGGATGGGCATGCCCGATGAGCCGACCTATGACAACGCGCCCACCGTGGTGTGCGGCTGGCAGCACTGCATGACGGTGCCGCGCGAGCTTACGGCCGGTGCCGGCGGCGTGGTGCTGCAGCAGCCGGTGCGCGAGATCGAGCACCATTATGCCTCGGTGCGTATGGGGGAGGGTTCATTGGAGGTTGTCGGCGACACCTGCTTTGACGTTGTTGTCGACGGTGTCGACGGCGCATTTACCGCAATCGTTGATGGCGAGCTGAGGCTGGCGTTTGTGCCCGCCGAGGGCGAGCTGCCCGCGCGCTTTGAGATGCGATTTACCGATGAGGGTCGCGCTTCTGCCGGCTGCGGTCGCACCGTGCGTTGGGAGCCCGTCGACGAGGTTCGTAACGTGCGCATTGTTGGCGATGTTTCTTCGGTCGAGGTATTTGTCAACGAAGGTGCGCTTGTGTTCTCCACGCGCATCTACCCTGCGACCTATGGCGTGTCCGTTGACGCCGCTGGCGCGAGCGTGACCTACCACGAGCTCAACATCTAGACGATTCGTCGCATACCGGCGCTATACTGCAGCCGTTGCCCACGATGCGGGGAACACCCGCATCGTGGGTTTTTGCTTATGAAGGGACGGTGCCGCGTGGATGTACAGCAGCTAGAAGAGGCCTGGGCTTTGAGGTCCAGTGCGCGCGAGGCGCGTCTTGTTGCGGCCCCGCATGTGCCGGCAGCGCTGTCGCTGCTGGGAATCGTGCGTCCCGGTGACCGCCTGGTGGCCTTTGCGGATGACTTTACCGAAGCGTTTGCGAGCGGCTTTGATGCCTGCGATGTGGCTATGGTGGATGAGCCGTCGGCCGCAGCGTTTGCCGCCGCGTCCGAGGGCTTTGCCGGCTCGTTTGATGCCGAGGGGCCGCACCTGTGGTGGTTTGTCAACTCCATCGGCGGGTTTGGTCTGCGTGTGCCCGGTCTTCGTGCTCTGGGACGCGCGGCTCGCGAGGCACGTGCGCTGCTCGTCGTTGACAACACGGTGGCTTCCATCTTTGGCTGCGATCCTTTGCGTTTGGGTGCCGTACTGTCGCTCGAAGCGCTCGACCGTGTGTGCGCCGGTGAGGCTCCACGCAAGCTCGTAGCCGCCTCCGTGGCGCGCTCGCAGCTCAAGCGCCATCGTGTGGATGCCGCTGCCGAGTGCGCGCATGCGCTGCTCGAGGGGTGCGGATTGGCCGAGCTTGACTTGTCCTCCGATGAGGCCAAGGTTCTAGAGCTCGGGCTCGACACGCTCGACACCCGTATGCAGGCGCACTTCGATCGCGCCCGTGCCCTGGCTGAATACTTGGCCGCGAACGAGATAGTGCGCAACGTGCGCTACCCTGGGCTGAGTTCGCATCCCGACCATGTGGCTGCAACGGGAATTCTCGAGCACGGCTTTGGCCCGGCAGTAGAGTTCGATCTTATCGAACGTAGCGCGGGCGAGCTGATCGATGCTTTGCCTGGGGAGTTTCGCACATCACCCGCCGGCGGCGCAACGACGCGCCTTTCGGCCCCACGCGGCAAGCAGGGGAGCACCATCCGCCTCTTCGCCGGCACCGACGACCCCCTGGTCGTAGCGTCAACCCTAGACAACGCCCTTCGCAACTAGCTATATCATCCTCAACTCCATAAGTTGCGGTGAAATATGGATTGATTTACCGCTTTAACCGCATAAACAGTCCCTATTTCACCGCAACTTATGAGAGGGGGTTGTGTGGCTATAAGGCCCTGTCCCAAATGGGCTACTCTTTGATGCTGGCGATGAGAGCGTCGGCTTTGGTGGCGATGACGTTGTTGATGTCGGCCTGCAGCTCCTCGTAGACCGCTATGGCTCGCTCGCCGGCGGGGGTGAGGGTGGATCCGCGGGCGCCGTCGCGCTCTATGAGCTTGCAGCCCAGCTGGCCTTCGGCTTCGTTTACAATGCGCCAAGCCTTGGAATACGCCATGCCCATGCTCTTGGCGGCGCGGTTCAGCGAGTGCTCGCGGGCAATACCCTGCAGCAGCAAGACGCAGCCGTGACCAAACACGCCCGGCAGATCTTTGTCGCACGCTTGAATGACCAACTTTGCCGTCGTCTTGTACTCCATACGCTCCACGTCTCCCCGCTAAAGTGTTTGCTGGGCAAACGCAAAGCCTGCGTCAAACCCTCGTGTGCACTTCTTAAATCATGCATTGTAGCAGTCAAAGTGCGTTAAGATAGTTGCCCAGTATTGGGCGCCCAAGGTTGGGCTGGGTCCTACGAGGCCTGCAGCCGACCGGTCGCATGGAAAAAGGAGAAACATGGCTACGTTCTTTCCCGGTGAGTCCCACACGTTTTCGGAGTATCTGCTGGTCCCTGGTTACTCGTCCTCGCAGTGCATCCCCAACAACGTCTCTCTTAAGACGCCGCTGACCCGCTTTAAGCGCGGTGAGAAGCCGGCAATCACCCTGAACATCCCCATGGTTTCCGCTATCATGCAGTCCGTCTCGGGCGTCGACATGGGTGTCGCGCTCGCTACCGAGGGTGGCCTGTCCTTCATCTATGGTTCCCAGAGCGCCGAGTCCGAGGCCGCCATGGTCAAGGCCGTCAAGGATCACAAGGCCGGCTTCGTTCAGTCCGATTCCACGCTGACCCCCGACATGACCATGGAGCAGGTCATCGAGCTCAAGGAGAAGACCGGTCACTCCACCATGCCGGTTACCGACGACGGCACTCCCAAGGGTAAGCTCCTGGGCATCGTCACCAGCCGTGACTATCGCCCCAGTCGCGATGACCACCAGACGAAGGTCTCCGAGTTCATGACCCCGCGTGAGCAGCTCATCGTGGGCGACAAGAACATCAGCCTCAAGGTTGCCAACGACGTCATCTGGGACAATAAGCTCAACGCCCTGCCCATCGTCGACGACAACGATCACCTGATGGGCATCGTCTTCCGCAAGGACTACGACAGCCACAAGACCAACCCCAACGAGCTGCTCGACGGCGATAAGCGCTACATGGTCGGCGCCGGTATCAACACCCGCGACTATGCCGAGCGCGTGCCGCTGCTCATCGAGGCCGGCGCCGACGTCCTGTGCATCGACTCTTCCGAGGGCTTCAGCGAGTGGCAGAAGCGCACCATCGAGTGGATTCGCGCCAACTACGGCGAGGACGTCAAGGTCGGTGCCGGTAACGTCGTCGACGCCGAGGGCTTCCGCTTCCTGGCCGACTGCGGTGCCGACTTCATCAAGGTCGGTATCGGCGGCGGTTCCATCTGCATCACCCGTGAGACCAAGGGTATCGGCCGCGGCCAGGCCACCGCGCTGATCGACGTCTGCCGTGCTCGCGACGAGTACTACGAGGAGACCGGCGTTTACGTGCCCGTGTGCTCCGACGGCGGTATCGTCTACGACTACCACATGACGCTCGCCCTTGCCATGGGTGCCGACTTTATGATGCTGGGCCGCTACTTCGCCCGCTTTGACGAGAGCCCGACCGAGCGCGTTAACGTGAACGGCCAGTACATGAAGGAGTACTGGGGCGAGGGTTCCGCGCGTGCCCGCAACTGGCAGCGCTACGACCTGGGCGGCGCCGCGAAGCTCAGCTTCGTCGAGGGTGTCGACTCCTATGTTCCCTACGCAGGTTCCCTCAAGGACGGCGTGGGCGGCACGCTCTACAAGGTCAAGTCCACGATGTGCAACTGCGGTGCCCTCTCGATCCCCGAGCTCCAGGAAAAGGCGCGCCTAACGCTGGTCAGCTCCACCTCCATCGTCGAAGGCGGCGCCCACGACGTTGTCGTGAAGGATTCCCAGCAGAGCGTTTCCTACCGCTAGACGGCTTTCCCAAGCACCGCACCTTGCCGTTCAAACCGTCGCTCGCGTACCAAAGTACGCGTCGCTCCTCTTTCACGGCAATCTGCGGCACTTGGAAAACCCGTCCATGCTAGGACGATTAACAAATAGCGGTTGATTCACAACCACGTTATTTAGATAAAGCGAGATGCATGTAAGTCGCAGGCATCTCGCTTGTCGTATTTGCTATCATCAGTCAAGTTAACCTTAGGGTCGG
>CAMQPJ010000097.1 GCA_947003675.1 uncultured Collinsella sp.
AGCTCTGGATGTCGCCGGGCGTGGCATTGCCGGTCAGCGCGAGCTGCGCGCCCACCACGACAACGCCCACGTAACCCATGTTGCCCACCAGGCTCATAAGCGGCATCATCAGGCCCGACAGGAACTGCGAACGCCAGCCACTAATAAACAGGCGGTCGTTTTGACGGTCGAACTCCTCGATTGAGGCCTCGGCGCGGTCGAACACCTGAATGACGTTTTGACCGGCAAAGTCCTCCTCGATAATGCCGTTGACGGCGCCCAGGACCTGCTGCTGCTCGCGGAAGTACGGCTGCGAGAAGTGAATCATCACCATCAAGATAATTGCGGCTGCCGGCAGCGTGAGCACGGTGACGCCGGTGAGCGGCAGGCTGATCGACAGCATCATGACGAGCACGCCGATAATCTGCGTCACCGACGTGATGAGCTGCGTCACGCTCTGGTTGAGCGACTGACCCAGCGTATCGACGTCGTTGGTGATGCGGCTGAGCACGTCGCCCTTGCTGTGGCCGTTGAAGTAGCTCATCGGCACGACGGCAATCTTGGCGGCAATCTCCTTGCGCATGCGGTAGCAGATCTTTTGCGTGACACCGGTCATGAGCCAGCCCTGGATCAGGCTGCAGGCAGAGCTCGCCAGATACAGGCAGAGCAAAAAGCCGAGCGTCTTGGCGATCCAGTTAAAGTCGACATCGCCGGTGCCGTTGACCTTGGCAACCAGGCCCTCGAACAGCTTGGTCGTAACCTGGCCGAGTACCTTGGGTCCCACAATGTTAAAGATGACCGAGCATACGGCAAAGGCGACGGCGACAAACACGGCAACCTTGTGCTGGCCGATATAGCCGAGCAGCTGCCTCATGGTGCCCTTAAAGTCCTTGGCCTTTTCGCCGCGACGCATGCCGCCCATGCGGCCCATGGGTCCACGCTGACGGGTGGGCTTGGGAATTTGGGTCTTGGTCTCGTCTGCCATTAGCGCTCGCCTCCTTCCATGACGGCTGCAATCTCTTCTTGGGTAAGTCCCAGCTCCTTGGCGGAAAGCTGCGACTGTGCGATTTCCAGGTACGCCGGGCAGCTGCGCAGCAGCTCCTCGTGCGTACCGGTGCCCACCACGTGGCCGTCGTCGAGCACGATGATCTGGTCGGCGTGCATGATGGTCGCGATGCGTTGTGCCACGACCACGAGTGCGGCGTCGGTAACGTTTTTAGCCAGCTCCTCGCGCAGGCGCGCGTCGGTCTTGTAGTCAAGCGCGCTAAACGAGTCATCGAACACCACGACCTCGGGCTTTTTGGCCAGGGCGCGGGCGATGGCCAGGCGCTGGCGCTGACCGCCCGAGACATTGGAGCCGCCCTGGCTGATGGGGGAGTCGTAGCCGCCCTCGCGCTCGGCGATAAAGTCCTCGGCCTGGGCGATGCGTGCCGCCCGGTACATGTCCTCGTCGCTCACCATGTCGCCGGCAAACTTAAGGTTGCTCTCGACGGTGCCCGAGAACAGGCGTCCCTGCTGCGGGATATAGCCAATGCGGCGGCGTAGCTCGGAAAGGGTCATATCGCGCACATCGATGCCGTCGATCGAAATGCTGCCGCCCGTGACGTCGTACAGGCGCGGAATCAACTGCACGAGCGTGGACTTGCCCGAGCCCGTGGAACCAATGATGCCGAGCATCTGACCGGCGTGCGTGGTGAAGTTTACACCGCTAATGACGTCGGCGCGGGCATCGGGATACTGGAAACTCACGTCACGGAAGGTGAGCTCGCCGCGCGGCGCGCTGGCAGCGGGCAGTTTGGGCGAGGTGGGGTCGTTGATGCTCGTGGGGCAGGTGATGACCTCTTCCACGCGCTCGGCTGCGACCTCGGCGCGGGGCAGGATGACCGAAACCATGGTGAGGATCATAAACGCCATGACGATCTGCATGGTGTAGGAGATGAACGCCATCATGTTGCCGACCTGCATCACGCCGTCGGACACGCCCTGCGCGCCAAACCAGACGATAAGCACGGTGATGCAGTTCATGACGAGCATCATGAGCGGCATCATAAAGCTCATGGCGCGGTTGGTGTAGAGCTGCGTGGTCATTAGGTCGAGCGAAGCCTTGTCAAAACGCTCGAGCTCATGTTCCTCGCGGTTGAACGAGCGGATGGGCATAAGGCCGTCGAGCAGCTCGCGGGCGGTAAGGTTCACGCGGTCCACAAAGCTCTGCATCTTTTTGAACTTGGGCATGGTGAGGCCCATGAGCACGCCGACGACAGCCGAAACCGCGATGATGGCCACAGCGATGGTCCACTCCAGGCCGGTATGGTTGGCCAGGACGCGCATGACGGCGACGATGCCCATGACGGGAGCCATCAGGCACATGCGGATAAACAGGGTTGCGGCCATCTGGATCTGCTGAATATCGTTGGTGCAGCGGGTGATGAGCGAGGCCTGGCTAAACTTGCCCACCTCGGCCGGCGAGAAGTGCATAACCTTGTTGAAGGTCTCGCGGCGCAGGTCGCGGGCGATGGAGCAGGCGGTGCGCGAAGCCACGGCGCCGGTCAGGATGGTGGCGACCAGCGACACCAGACACAGACCAAACATCGTGGTCGCCATGCGGCCCAGGTAGGCGTTCTGCACGTCAGCGGGGTCGATGCCCTGTGCCTTGTACTCGTCCTGCACGTAGCTCACGGCGCGCTGGGTGACGATGGAGCCCGACATGGAGCCCATTTTGTCAGCCATATCGTTGGCGCCCTCGACGAGCTTGCCCTGATCGATAAGACCGCCTTCAACGCCTAGGCGCAGGCTCTTCATGGTGATCTTACCGCCGTCGGCGTCGATCTGCTTTTGCATGCTCTGCGCGGCTGCGGCCTTCTGCTGCATCTCGGCGAGCTGCTCGGGCGTCATCGCTGCCATCTGCTCGGGGGTGGGCATGGCCTGAGCGGCGCCGCCATCGCTTGCCTCGGTGGATGCGCCGGTCATGTCGCCCATGGAGTCGGCGTCGATACCCTGGTCGAGCGAAAGGACGACGGTCTCGGGCAGGCTCATAATGTCGGCAATCTTGCCTCCATCGGCACGCTCTTCCTCGGTGCCCATGTACGTTCGAATGCCGTTTTTGTCAGCCTTGCTAAACACGGCCTCCACAGCCTTGGCGTCCTTGGCGCTCATAAAGAGTTCGAGGTCGTCGAGCGATTCGGCGCGAATGGTGTCGGGTACGGGCGAGGCGATGCCGCCTTGCTGCACGCCCACGTCGACGATATCGCTCATGTAGGTAGGCAGTGCCAGATCGGCGTTGCAACTGATTACGATAAGTACGATAGCTGCGAACAGTGCCAGGATATGCTTTTTAAAGAGCTTGAGAATCCTCACTCGGCATCTCTCCTTTCTTGATTGCGGTCGATAATTTCGTTGGCACGCCTTAGAAGGCGCACCATCTCTTGGGTATCTGTTTCGCCGAGCTGCTCGAGGAAAGCCGCAGTACGGTTCTCGAATTCCCGACGTTTGATTTCGAGGACCTGGAATCCCTTGTCGGTCACCGTGACGTGTACGCGACGACGGTCGGTCTTTGAGTGCTTGCGCTCGACCCAGCCCTTGGCTTCGAGGGCGCGCAGAATATTGGCGATACGGGCGTTCGAGACCCAGGCACGATCAGCGAGTTCGCTCGGCGTGAGCGAGCCGCCAGCGAGCATGAGGGCGCGCATGACAGCCATCTCGCCGCCGAGAGCTTTGTCCGCAAAGCGCGAAATACGCTGATGCATGCTGCCAAACTCAGTTAAGAGCTGACGCCCAAGCTCATGGAAATCGGTATCTTCCACCGAAAACCCCTAACACTAGAAACTATTTTCGGTGAAAGATGATACCCCTGCACGCGCACCCTATGCGGTAGATTTTGGGACATGCCTAGAAAACTACCTTTAGGCGACCTCCGTACACCGTCGGTGCCAGTAAAGTTTGGGGCAGATCGTTAGGCATGTCCCAAAGCCTACTCAGAGGCACTTTACCCTGCTAAAGCTGGCATAACAGCTAGAGTGAACGTCGTACAAAGGCAAGGAAAAAACCAAACAAATCGGTGAACGGTAGTTGTTCACGCTCGCATTTCCTGCGGATTTGTTAAAAATGCCCTAATGGTATAAAAAAAGAAACATATAACAGCCCTGATGAAGGGGGTGGCTATGTTATCCTTCTCAAACGGGTGAAATCTTGGGTTTTGGGTTGCAGTTCCAAGGTGGACAAACGTTTTTCTCTGCACCAACGTGTGGTGAAGAACGGAAGAAGCCGGTAGTGCAAGCCGATAATTCAAGAATTCAATAAGTAGCGGTGTGAGAGAGCGCCGCATTACACGTAACTAGGAGCGTGGTTACACAATGCAGGAGGCATGGGAAGGCTTCAAGGAAGGTATCTGGACGGGAGAGGTTGACGTCCGAGACTTCATCCAGAAGAACTACACCCCCTACGAGGGCGATGAGTCGTTCCTCGTAGGTCCGACCGAGCGTACCAAGGAGCTGTGGGGCGAGGTTCTCGACCTGCTGCTTAAGGAGCGCGAGCAGGGTGGTGTCCTCGATATGGACACCAAGACCGTTACGGGTATCGTGAGCCACCCCGCTGGCTACATCGATAACGCCCACCGCGAGAAGGAGACCATCGTCGGTCTCCAGACTGACAAGCCGCTCAAGCGCGCGCTGCACGTCAACGGTGGTATCCGCATCGCTTGCCAGGCTGCCAGCCAGCACGGCTACAAGGTCGACGAGAACGTTGTTGAGCGCTACACCTTTGAGCGCAAGACCCACAACGCCGGCGTCTTCGATGTTTACACCCCCGAGATGCGTGCTTGCCGCTCGGCTCACATCATCACCGGTCTGCCCGATGGCTATGGCCGCGGCCGCATCATCGGCGACTACCGTCGTGTTGCCCTGTACGGCGTCGACTACCTGATCAAGGACAAGGAGGCCCAGAAGGCTTCCACTCCGACGGTCATGACCGCCGACAACATCCGCGACCGTGAGGAGCTGCAGGAGCAGATCCGCGCCCTCGGCGAGCTCAAGATGATGGCCGAGACCTATGGTTTCGACATTTCCAACCCTGCTACCAACACGCAGGAGGCCATCCAGTGGATGTACTTCGCCTACCTTGCTGCCGTCAAGGAGCAGAACGGCGCCGCTATGTCCATCGGCCGTACCTCTACGTTCATCGACATCTATGCTGAGCGCGACCTTGCCAACGGTACCTTCACCGAGGAGCAGATCCAGGAGTTCGTGGATCACTTCATCATGAAGCTCCGCATGGTCAAGTTTGCCCGTACCCCCGAGTACCAGGCCCTGTTCACCGGCGACCCGCAGTGGGTCACCGAGTCCATCGGCGGCATGGGTGTCGACGGCCGTACGCTCGTTACCAAGATGAGCTACCGCTACCTGCACACGCTCGAGAACATGGGCACCAGCCCCGAGCCCAACATGACCGTTCTGTGGTCGACCCGTCTGCCCGAGAACTTCAAGAAGTTCTGCGCCAAGACTTCTGTCGCCAGCTCCTCGATCCAGTACGAGAACGACGACCTCATGCGCGTTTACCACGGCGACGACTACGGCATCGCCTGCTGCGTGTCCTCCATGCGCATCGGCAAGGAGATGCAGTTCTTCGGCGCCCGCGCCAACCTGGCCAAGTGCCTGCTGTA
>CAMQPJ010000098.1 GCA_947003675.1 uncultured Collinsella sp.
CCCCAACCCCCAGCCGCCACGGAGGTATCTCCCTCCTCCGTGGCGGCGCGTTTGTGCGCCGGGGGTGCCACGAAATCGGCCCATCTACTACGTTTAGCCCCTTACCCCTAACCATGCCAAAAAACGCGAAAACAAAACCGCAGGTAGAACGCCTGCGGTTTTGTTCAAAACGAAGGTATGTTCAGGGGTATCGAGTCAAACGTAGTAGATGGGCCCATTTCGTGGCGAGCGGTTCCGGCTGATCCCTTGGGGACGTAGGAAAACGGATCATTTTGGTCCCGCGAGGCTGGCAGAGGCACTCGTACGGGGCCGCCCGAACAAAACTATGCCGGATTACGGGGCTGAGTCACGAGTCCCCAACCATACCGATATTCGTGAAAATAAAACCGCAGGTAGACGAGCCGTCATTTTGCAGAAAACGCGGGTATGGATGGGGGTTCTGGCTTTAGCCCCGTAATCCGGCATAGTTTTGAAATGGCATTAAATCGGTAGCAGCCATTTTGCTATGCCGGGGTGGTCTGCCGCTAGGTAATTACCCGCGCAGGTAGGCGATGGCGATCTGCGTGCGGTTGCGTAGACCCATTTTGGCAAGGATCGAGCTGATGTGGTTGCGTACGGTGCCTTCGCCCATATAGGCGGTGGCGGCAATCTCCTTGTTGTCGAGGCCGCGGGCGATAAGCTCGGCGACTTCGAACTCGCGGTCGGTCAGGCTGGCAAAGGCCGCGGGCCGGCGAGGCGTGCCCGCCTCGACGCCCGTTCCGTCAAAATCGATGTCCTCGATTGCCTTACCCTCGAGCACGCGTTTACCGTCCATAACCTGCGTCAACGCCGGTGGAATGGCGGCGACATCGGTTTTAATCAGGTAGCCGCGGGCGCCCAGCTTGAGCGCCGACACAATGTACTCGTCATCCGAGAATGTCGTCAGAAACACCACGCGCGCCGCGGGGTCGCGCTCAAGGATCTCGCGTGCCGCCGAAAGGCCGTCGCGCCCCGGCATCTGAATGTCGAGCAGTGCAATATCGGGTGTGTGCTCTGCGTAGAGCGCCACCGCATCGTCGCCATTGGCGCCGGTGCCCGCCACTTCGATTTGCGGCTGGGCGCCCAGGATAATCTTGAGCGAATCGACTACCAAGCGGTCGTCGTCGACAACGATGAGCCTCATTGGTCCTCATCTCCTTGCTGTTTGGGAACGGTGGCAAACACACGCCAGCCGCCGGCGCCGGCGCGCGGGCCGGCGGTGAAGGTGCCGCCAAGCGCCTCGACGCGCTCGCGCATGGAGCCGAGCCCCATGCCTTCTGCGGCGCCGCGGCCGCTTGCTTGAACCCCGCTCGCGCCATCGTCGCTAACAATGAGCTGGTAAAACGACGGATGCTCCATGCACCGTACGGTGACAGCATGGGCGCAAGCGTGGCACATGGTGTTGGAGAGCGCCTCGCGCAGGACCGCCGCAAAACAGTTGGCGACATTTGCGGGCGCATGTTCGGTCATAACTTCAAGCTCAATCTGCGGGCCACCGTCCGAGCGCGCGCCTTCAACAATGCGTTCGAGCTGCACGGAAAGGTCGACGGCGTTGTCGTTGAGCGCGTGGACGCTGGTGCGCACAAGCTGGAGCGCCTCGTCAACCGTGCGTTTGACGTCGGCGAAATCGGCGGCGACGCCGGGCTCGTCGGCATGGACCACGCGCAAGGCTTCGGCCTGCAGTGAGGCGCGCGTGAGCTGGTGGCCCACGTTATCGTGGATTTCGCGCGCGATGCGGGCGCGTTCGGCGAGTGTCGCGAGTTCGACTTCGTAGTCCTGGCGGTCGGCAAGATCGCGGTTGCGCGCCTCGAGCGCGAGGGCTCGTTCCTGCAGCTCGTCGCGGGTACGGCGCATGCGCTGCTGCTCGCGCTCCAACTGGGCGGTACGTAGCGACAGCAAGGTGGCGGCAACCGAAAGGATGGCGGTCAGCAGGAGCGTTCGGGCGGTGAGCGCGTCGGCACGAAGGTCCGCGACGAGCGCAAAGACAAAGGCGATGCCAATGCCCAGCACGACCCAGGCATGCTCGCGGCGCACGCGTCGCGCGATGTCATAGAGGGCGAGAGGCGCAAACGGCACAAACGGCGGCACGAAGACGGCCGCGATGATGTAAGCGTAGCTCGCGGCCTCGCTTGTGCGGCACGTGCGATCCTTCTGCGCGAGCTCGGCCATCGAGGTGGTAATAACGCCAAGGCAAAACGCTGCGACCAGGCGAGCGTCCACAGTAAGACCCATCGCGGCCGCAATGCAGCACGCCAGCACAATCGATTTGTCGAAAAGCCTGTTCATACGGGTATTGTACGCGAAGCTGCGCGTGGTGGAGGGGCCGCCTGCGCAACCGTGACATTCCTCCCGCACGGCAAATCGGGGGCGCCGGCGGGCCACGCGACCAAGCCCGCACTCGTGACAAAGCTCGCTGGTGCGCGCCGGCGGCTCCTGCGATGATGCAATCGTACCGGGCCGCAATCAACGGAAGGGCCGCCTCATGACAGACATCGTCCACGTCGAAAACCTCGTCAAGCGCTATGACGACCTTATCGCGCTCGACCACTTTAACCTGAGCATCGCCTCCGACGAGATCTTTGGCCTGCTGGGCCCCAACGGCTCGGGCAAGACCACGTCCATCAACTGTATTCTGCAGCTGCTTGCCTACGACAAAGGCACCATCGAGCTGTTCGGCGAACCCATGACGCCCGCCCGCTATGACCTCAAGCGCCGCATCGGCGTGGTGCCGCAGCAGGTGGCGGTGTTTGACGAGCTCACGGTGCGCGAGAACATCGACTATTTCTGCAGCCTTTACGTCAACGATCGAAAGCGTCGCCGCGCACTGGTCGACGAGGCCATCGACTTTGTCGGGCTGGGCGACTTTACCAAGTTTCGCCCCGGTAAGCTTTCGGGCGGCCTGGCGCGTCGCCTCAACATCGCCTGCGGTATCGCGCACAAGCCCGAGCTCATCTTTTTTGACGAGCCCACGGTGGCGGTCGACCCGCAGAGCCGCAACGCCATCCTGGAGGGCATCTGCCGCCTGCGCGACGAGGGCGCCACGGTGGTGTATACCAGCCATTACATGGAGGAAGTCGAGCAGATCTGCAGCCGCATCATGATCATGGACGGCGGTCGCGTGCTGGCGCAGGGCACCAACGACGAGCTCAAGCGCATGATTCAGATGGGCGAGCGCGTGACCGTCGAGGTAGGCGCCGTCGAGCCAGCCACGGTCGAGCGGCTGCGCGCCCTCGAGCACGTGCTCAGCGTCGAGCTGTCCGGCGGCGAGCTCGTCTGCACCTGCGAGGCGAGCCCGCACAACCTGGTGGACATCCTCGACACGCTGCGCGCCGCCGACGTGGCGCTCGGCCGCGTGTGGAGCGAGCCGCCGACCCTCAACGACGTGTTCCTCGAGATCACCGGCCGCGAGCTGCGCGACTAGGGGGCGGCCATGTTCAACACCATTGTCATTACGGTCAAGACGCTGCTGCGCCGGCCGAGCACGTGGGTTTGGGGCGCGATCTTTCCCGTCGCGCTCTCCACGATGTTCATGTTTATGTTTGCGAATCTGAGCTCCGACGGCAAGATCGACCCGGTGCCGGTTGCCGTCGTGGCGGACGAGGCCTGGGACGCCTCGACCTTTAAGGACGTGGCGGCTTCGCTTGCCAAGGAAGGCGACGACCAGCTGCTCGATGTGAGCGAGTACGAAGACTTGGCTGCCGCGCGCAAAGCGCTCAAGGCCGGCGAAGTCGCGGGCATTTACACGGTGGATACCGTGGGCACGCCCAAACTCACATTGCTTTCGAGCTATGACAGCTCGCGTGCGTCGACGGTGCTCACCGACCGCAGCATTCTGGAGACGGTGGCAAGCTCGTATACGCAAAATGCCGAGCTCATGTCCCAGATTGCCCAGGACAACCCGGCGGCGCTCGCCGACCCGGAGGCGGTTGCGCGCGCCCTGTCGCTAGAGGGCGGCACCCGCCGCGTTAGCCTGACGCGCACCACGCCCGATGGCACGGTCATCTACTACTACTACGCGCTCTTTGGCCTGGTTGCGATGATGTCTGCCGAGTTTGCTGCCTTGAGCGTCGTCGATTTGCAGCCCAATCTGTCGGGCCTTGGCGCGCGCCGCTGCGTGGGCGGCCTTTCCAAGACGGCGTCGCTGGCCGGCATCTTTGTCGGCTCGTGGCTGGTCTCCTTCGCCTCGATGACGATCGCGATTGGCTATGTGCGCCTGGTCGTGGGCGTCGACTTTGGCGGGCGCGAGGGACTGTGTCTGGTGGGCGGCGCCGCTTCCGCGCTTGCCGCCACGGGCCTGGGGCTCTTTGTGGGCACGCTTCCCGTTAAGGGCGGCAAGGCGTCCAAGTCCGGCATCCTTACGGGCTTTGCTACCACGTGCGCCCTGTTCGCCGGCCTCTACGGCGAGCCGGCGATGGCGCTTGCCGACGACGTCGCCCGCGCCTGCCCTGCCGAGTGCTGGCTCAACCCCGTCAAGCTTATCTGCGACATGTTCAACCGCCTGTATTTCTTTGAGGACCTGGGCCCCTTTGCCGTTCGCGCCGGCGCACTGGTCCTTATGGCGCTGCTGTTCGTTGCCGCCGCCACGCTGACCTTTGGAAGGAGCCGCTATGAGCACCTTTAAGACTGCGCTTCGCATGGCGCTGGCGCACCCGTTCTACCTGCTCATCTATACGGTGTTCATCTCGCTCATGGGCGTATTCATCGCGGCATCGGTGAGCTGGAACTCGTCGCAGCTCACCGAGTACGAGCCCTACGATGCCAACGTGATCGTGGTCGACCGCGACGACAGCGACCTTTCGCATGCGCTCACCAAGCACCTGGGGTCGCGCTTTGAGTTGGTCACGGGCGTCGGCGACGATACCTACGATCTTGCGGACGCGCTCTCCAAGAGCAACAGCGCCAAGGGTAGCGCCGACTGCGTGTTCTTTATCCCGGAGGGGTTTGGGAACGACCTGGTCGCGGCCGCCCGCGCGGGGGAGGCCCTGCCCAAGCTCGATGTGACCTACGGTGCCGGCACCATGGCGGCGGCGCTTTCGTCTGCTGAGGCCTCGCGCTGGATTTCGCTCGCGGGCGCTGCAGCGGCCCTAGAGCCCGCCGCCTCTAATGGTAGCGTCGCCAAGGCCGCCGAGCATGCCGCCGCCAAGCGCGCCGAGGTCCAGATTGAGCAGGTCAAGGTTGGTTCGACTGCCGCCGCCATGCTCAAGTCGTATTTCAACTTTGGCGCGTACGCGATTATCTCGTCGGTCATCGTATCGGTGGGGCTGGTGTTCTCGGGCATGAACGAGCCCGAGCGCGTGCGTCGTATGGATGCCGGCCCAATCTCCGAGCGCCGGCGTTCGCTCGCCGTGTTTGCGGCCGCCACTGTGATCACCGTCTGCATCTGGTTTGTGTCGAGCATGATGGGCGTCGTGGGCTTTGCCGGCGCGGTTGCCGAGGTCGGCGTGGGTCGTGTGTGCCTGGCGCTGGCGGCGACGTTTGCCCTGGCGTGCACGCCTCTGGCCGTTGGCTTTGCCCTTTCGAGCCTGGGTGCGCGTGAGGAGCTGCTCAACGGTGTGGGCAACCTGCTCGGCATGCTCATGACGTTTTTGGGCGGCGCCTGGATGCCG
>CAMQPJ010000099.1 GCA_947003675.1 uncultured Collinsella sp.
CGCGAGATATCACCCAGGTCGACAACAACCTCGGGCTTGTCGGCGGCGACGGCTTGTACCAGCGCGTCGACGCTCTTGTCCGCTTGTTCCAATGCGTCGATGGCAGTGTAGGCAGACTGTAAGAAATCATGCCAGTCGTCAGATTCGCGCAGCTCGGGGCCAATCCATAGGTTCGCATTGTCATAGCCCCCGCGCGCACGGCGGCCAAGCTCGCGAACGCCGTCAAACACATCGGCAATCGCCATGCTCGCACGTGCAACCGTCGACGTCGCCTTGGCGGTAAGGCCTAGGTAGAGCGTAGAGCCTTCCGAGGTTGCCAAATCGCGGGAAACCTGGCTCAGCGCACCGGTGCTCGAGCCACCCAGGCGCTCAAACAGAACGCGCGATTCATCCGCCGACACCACGCGCGCCCATTGACGGCGCGCCTCGCGCTCGATGGAGTGGGCCTCATCGATCACCCAGTGACGAATCGGAGGCAAGATTCTGCCCTCGGCCGCAACATTGCGGAACAGCAGGGAATGGTTGGTGACCACTACATCGGCATGCGCCGCGCGACGGCGGGCGCCGTGGACCAGGCATTTATCGGGGAAAAACGGGCATAGGCGACGGGCGCACTCGCGCGACGCCGTCGTAAAGTCGGGACGGTTGACGCTGCGCCAGCGAATGCCGAGCGAGTCGAGGTCGCCATCGGCCGACTGACACACGTACGCCGTGATGACCGCGACTGCCGTAAGCGTGTCGGCAGGATCACGCTTAGTCGTAATTTCGACTTGCCCGCGGCTCATGCGCTCAAGCTTGCGCAAGCATGGATAGTGGTCATAGCCCTTGAGGGCGCAAAACGATAGGCCTCCGTCCAGCTGCTCGGCAAGTTTGGGCAGCTCATGATACATGAGCTGGTCGGCAAGATTATTCGATTTAGTCGCGATACCAACCGTGATGTTGTTGCGGCGCGCGGCCTCGGCAAAAGGCACCAGGTAAGCCATCGATTTGCCGACGCCCGTGCCCGCCTCAATCACGCGATGCGTTCCCGTAACGAGTGCATCACGGACCTCGAGCGCCATCGCGATCTGCTCATCGCGCGGCTCGTACGTGGGATACATGCGATTAACCAGGCCGCCCGGGGCATAGTCCGCCTCGATTTCCTCGCGGCTCGGCATCTTAAGGACCGGTAGCTCGTCCGCATCAACGCGATCATCGGCCCGATCGGCCTTGAGTACGTCGGCGCGGGCGGCGCTGAGAGAGAAGATGGAACCGGGGTTCTGCCCCGCCAAGAACGAGAAGATAGGACGATAGGACCAGGGTACGTCGGGGTGCATGTCGGCCAGGCGCGCCATTAAGCCCTGGGGCAAGTCGGTGAGCGCCACGAGTAACACGCGCCATACGCCACACAGGGCGTCGACATCGGCATTGGCGCGGTGCGACACCGAGTCGCAGCCAAACAGGTCGGCCATGAAAGACAGCTTATGCGATGCCAGACGCGGAAGCGCGATGCGCGACAGTGCCAGCGAATCAATCCAGATGTCGCTGACGTTGACACCGCCCTTGACCGACTCGATAAACGAGCGGTCGAAGGTGGCGTTATGTGCGATCACCGGGCAGCCGCCGACAAAATCGGCGAGAGCGGCCACGGCATCGACGGCCGATGGGGCATCTGCCACATCGGCGTTTGTAATGCTCGTGAGCTCGGTAATCTCGGCGGGAATCAGCTGCTTGGGATGCACGAAGGTATCGAAGCGGTCGACGATCTCGCGGCCCGAAAGGCGGGCCGCCGATATCTCAATAAGCTCGTTGTCCTGCACCGAAAGACCCGTGGTCTCGGTATCGAGGACGATAACATCTTCCTCGATGAGACCAAACGATTGGGTTTTGGCGCGCTCGGCAAGCGTGGCATAGGAGTCGATGACAAACTGCGGCGTTCCTGATGAAACCGCGTCCTCGATTAGCATGCAATGCCCGCTCGACGAAGACCCATACGGATCAGGCTGTCACAGACCTGCGGGAACGTCATATCGTCGGTGTGGCGGATCTCATCCGGATACAGCGACGTATCGGTCATGCCGGGAATGGTATTGGTCTCGAGGATAACGGGGCCGTCCTCGCTCACGATAAAATCGCTGCGCGAGATGCCCAAGCAACCGAGCGCCCTATGGGCGGCACAGGCTAGCTCCTGGGCACGAGCGTAGTTCTCGGGCGAAATCTGCGCCGGAATGCGATGAATGTCCGTAGGGTCGACATACTTCACGTCCAGATCGTAGAACTCGCAGTCCTCGGGCTTACGGATCTCAACGATCGGCAGGGCGCGCACGTCATCCTCGCCGTATACGCCGACGGTGATCTCGGTACCCTCGATACACTTCTCGACCAGCACTTTGTCGCCGTACTCAAACGCCTTGGCAATTGCCGCGGGAAGCTCGGAGGGCTCATGGACCAGGGAAATGCCATAGCTGGAACCGTTTACGGCCGGCTTCACAAAGCAGCGCTCGCCACAAACCTCGACGATATGATCGATATCGACTTCATCGCCCACTTCGAGCGCCAGGCCGGGGGCAATGGGAATGCCCGCCTTGGCGTATAGGAGCTTCGAGACCTCCTTGTCGGCACCGCAGGCGCTCGCCAGCACACCCGACGCCGTGTAGGGGATACCCAGGGTCTCCATGGCACCCTGCATGGCACCATCCTCGCCGCCGGCACCGTGCATGGCGATAAACGCCACGTCAAAGCCGCCGGTCGCCATGGTTACCATAAAATCATCGGCAGCCGTGTCGAGCAGCTCCACCGAAGTGTAGCCAGCTTCCTTCAAGGCCACCACGACGTTCTTTCCCGAATTGAGCGAGATCTCGCGCTCGGCGGAATGACCGCCCGCCAAGACCGCTACGTGCATGTTCTCTAGGCTTTTACCCGGCATGGGCAGACTCCTCCTCTATAATTTCTGCAGCTGATACCATATTGTAGCGATACCCTCTACGTTTCCCCAAAATCGAAAGGCTTCCATGAATCCCAGGACTAAATCTCAGGACATTCGCGACTTGAGCCAAAACGATATTCGCGAGCTTGTGGCCGAACTCGGCCAGCCCGCCTTCCGCGCGAAGCAGCTCATCGAATGGGTCTTTGAGAAGAACGTTTGTTCGTTTGACGATATGACCAACCTTCCTAAGGCTTTCCGCGAGCAGCTTAAAGAGGCTTTTGCCTTTGACACGCCGACTGAACTCACCAAGCAGGTTTCCAAAGATGGCTCTCGCAAGTATCTGCTCGAGTACCACGACGGCATTTCCGTCGAGACTGTCGGTATGCCCCGCCGTAACAAACTTTCTATCTGCGTTTCCACCCAGGCAGGCTGTGGCATGGGCTGCGCCTTTTGCGCCACCGGCCTTAACGGCCTCAAGCGCTCGCTGACAGCTCAGGAGATCGTCGACCAGGTACTTCATGTATCCAACGACTTTGGCGAGCGTGCCACGAGCGTTGTTTTCATGGGCCAGGGTGAGCCGTTTGCCAACTACGACGAGGTTCTCAAGGCGTTGCGCATCCTCAACGACCCCGATGGCATCGGTATCGGCGCCCGTCACCTCACCGTCTCTACCAGCGGCGTTATTCCCGGTATTCGCAAGTTTGCTGACATTCCCGAGCAGTTTACACTCGCCGTGTCGCTGCACTCCGCTATCCAGTCCACGCGCAACAAGATTATGCCCGGCGTCAAGAAGTACACGCTCCTGCGCCTTCATGAGGCGCTTCAGCTCTACACCGAGAAGACGGGACGCCGCCCGACCTATGAGTATGCCATGATCGAAGGCGTCAATGATACGAATCCCGAGATGCAGGCGCTTTGCGACTTCTGCGAGGGAACGCTGTGTCACGTCAACCTGATCCAGCTTAACGACATTGAGGGTAGCCCGCTCAAGCCGTCTCCGATTCATAAGGTTGAGGATCTTCAGCGCCGCCTTGAGTCTCGTGGCATCGAGACCACGATTCGTAATTCCCGCGGCAATGATATTGATGCCGCCTGCGGTCAGCTGAAGCAACGTTTTAAGGTCCAGAAGAACGCATAGGGGAGTCTGTGCCCCATAACGTTTCATGTGAAACATCCGACAGCCCTGGTTGCAAGTAATGCAACCAGGGCTGTTTCATTTTCTTTTATACTATTGGATTAGATTTACGCAAGTTTAGTTTTTTAGCCAAAATAAGGGGTCCTTGCCTCATGAATCAGACAAGGACCCCTTCAAAACAGGTAAGTAATTGTTAGGTACCTAATAACCAACATTTTCCCACTGATGGTTAACCCAGTCTTGGTTAATCTTGGGATTCTTAGTCACCTGAGCAGTGCGTATAGCGACATCTTCGGTCATCACATCCATTTTCTTCTTGGATGTATCGACGATATCCTGGGCTCCACGCAACAGTCGACCTCTCAGTTCATCATCTGTCGCAAGCTTATAACCAGCAAAAGCGCCAGCGACGACGGTGGTTGCCAACGCAACGACCGCGAGAACCTTATTCTTCATCCTGATCCTCCTGCCCAAATTGAACCATTTCGCCAAGGATACGGGAGAGTTCCTCTTCGTCTTTGAACTCGATTTCAATTTTGTTCTTACCACGTGAGCTCTTCACGCGGACATTCGTGTTAAAAACTTGACGAAGGACTCGAGCGGCTTTTTTGAATGACTGAGGTGTTGCTGGCCTCGGAGTCCTCGGCGTCTCTCCGGCAGAAAACAACGGAGCAAGATTTTCTGTCGCTCTAACGGAAAGACCTTCTGCGACAACTTTCTCAGCAAGTCGAATCCTGGCATCTTCATATGGAACTGCAAGAATCGCTCTCGCATGGCCAGCTGTAAGCTTGCCTTCGAAAATCATCTGCTGTACGACTTCGGGAAGATCTAGCAAACGAAGTGAATTTGTAATTGCAGAACGAGACTTACTAACAGCCTTTGATAATGCCTCCTGCGTCATGCCACTAGCATCAATGAGCTGACGATAACCCTTGGCCTCTTCGACAGGATTCAAATCTGAACGCTGAAGATTCTCGATAAGTGCAAGAGCAAGCATTTCCTCATCATTAACTTCCTTAATGATGACAGGCAGTTCCTCAAGACCAGCAAGCTTTGACGCCTGGTAACGGCGCTCGCCTGCAATAATCTCATAGCCATTTCCATGCTTGCGAACCAACAGTGGTTGCAAAACACCATGTTCTTGGATTGACTCGCTCAACTCGCGAAGTTCAGTTTCGTTAAAGTGAATTCGCGGCTGATTAGGGTTGGGAACAATATCCTCAATAGGAAGTTTTGTTTCAGATGCGGCATTTGAAGCCGATGCAGCCGAACCGCCGGTCTCATACTCGGCTTCTGAGACCAAAGCATTGAGTCCACGCCCTAATCCGCCACGTTTCTTTGCACTAGGCACGCTTGATCACCTCTTTTGCAAGGTTCATATACGCTTTTGCACCCTTATTTTGAGGTGCATAGGTAATTACTGGCTCTCCAAAAGACGGGGCTTCGGAGATTTTAACCGTTCGAGGGATCAGCGTCTTAAACGCCTTATCACCAAAGTACGATTGAACCTCCTCAACAACCTGAT
>CAMQPJ010000100.1 GCA_947003675.1 uncultured Collinsella sp.
TCTAAGGGGAAAGTGCGTCCCAGAAT
Source organism: uncultured Collinsella sp. (assembly GCA_947003675.1). Taxonomy (GTDB): domain Bacteria; phylum Actinomycetota; class Coriobacteriia; order Coriobacteriales; family Coriobacteriaceae; genus Collinsella. Next base: position 27 of record CAMQPJ010000100.1, read on the forward strand.
CGACGCTTGAAATGGGATGCAGTTTCCCGATGAGGCACTCGACGGAAAATACATCCCAGAAATGGCCTTTGAGCTGGGATAAGATTTCCGCGGCATCTCGGATTCTCAAAAATGAGACACGCCGTTGGCGAAAATGAGACACGTGATATCGGGCATCGGATGTATCATTTGCAAAAATGAGTCCACTCCACTCGAATAAAGCGAGGTCCCTCATGTACGTTCCACACCCCCGTATCCGTAGGCTGTCGAAAATCCCGCTTGTTGGGACGGCGGCGCTTGCTGCGTTGATCGCCACGAGCGTCGCCTGCTTCACGGCCACGCCCCAGGTTGCCCAGGCGGCAGACGCGCCCGCAATCACCGATATGACCGAGCAGGATTATCAAGCCCTGGGTCTGGGCACGAGCGAGGACATTCCGGCCGATACCGTTGGCCCCTATTCCACTGATACCCCCACGACGTTTGCCACGCGCAGCGAGGTCTATATGGCAGCTAACGGTAGCCATGGCAATCGCTACACTCTGCGCGACAAGCTCGAGAACGTCGAGCGCGGTGACATTGGCGGCAGCAGCAAACTCACCGATGGCTATGGAAGTGTGTGGGGCGCCGCAAAGTTCTGGCAAAACGTCAACAACTTCGATGCGAACAGCGATCTCTACAAGCATAGCGACTACGGTGGCGGCACCTGGTCGTACCTAAGCAACAATGAGTCCTCAACAGTACTCGCCAACGACAACAACGGTTTCTCGGGCATTCACGCCACGAGTGTTGAGTTCTGCAGCGACGCCAGCACGGGCAAAAAGAGCCGCGTTGCCGAGCTCCGTGCCTACGGCGACAGTTCCTCCACGACGATTGACGGCAAGTCATACGCCGGAAAGGTTGATCTGGTCCTCTACTCGTTTAGCAACGGGCGTACGCGCACTCTCGACACACACCTGCCGGTGACGGTCAACACTAATATGATGTACGAAGGCCGTTTTAAGTACCTGGATGCCGGTTACCTGCAAGAGCACGACGCCGTCTTTGATGTCGAGGCGGGCGATGTCGATGGCGACGGCGTCGACGAGCTTTTTGTCTACGCGGGCTGCTATGTCGACGAGAACGGCGTGCGCAAGGCTGTAGTCGACATGTATGACTTGGAGGGTGGCAACTGGAAGCAAAGCGTCGTCAAGATCGATGCCGGTAACGCCGCGGACTACACCACGCACAACAAGGGCGGGAACGACTCCTGGACGCAGCTTCAGTCAGCTCCTGTCGTTTCGCTAGCGGCCGGCGACCTCGATCGCGATTTTTGCGATGACCTCGCCATCGTGGTCTCGGCACCCTACGGCAAGAAGAATATTGATAAGTCGACGCATTGCGAGCTGTTTTCGTGGGATGCATCCAAGGGTGCGCTCGTCCATGTCGATGCTCTGGGCGACGCGGGCGCAATCTCCCTCTCCGCGAACGGCAAGACCATGGTCGCTGCGAATGCGACGTTCGGCACGTTTGCCGCCTACGATGAAGAAGGAAAGAAGACGGGTGAAACCGTCACGGGCCTTATTCTTGCGGGCTATGACTGGCAACGCAGCGCTTTTGATTACGGCGCTTCTGACGGCAGCAAGGGGCTGTACGGCGCGCTGTACCGCTACGCGTATTTTGACTCGGAGTCTGGCGAGTTCAAGCTTTCCGATTGCAAGGAATACAGAGACGGGCTCCTCGCCTCCTATGGGCTGATGCATGTGCCCAACAGCGCATGGAAGGATAGCGCTCAGGATAAGCGCTATCCGTGCACCTTGGCGCCTATTGCCCTTGCCACTGCCAACCTTGACGGCCTGTCCGAGCAGCTGGCGGTCGACGAGGTGCTCGTGGGCGGCGATGTGTTCCGCGACTTTGCCTGCAACACGGCACAGAGCGGGGCTCAGGGCTTGGGATCCATGGTCGGAACCATGAGCATGAGCGGTCAGCAATACAACAGCAGCAACAAGCATGACCACAAGGGTATAGAGCAGGTGTGGATCAGCGACGTCAAGGCGGGCAGCGTCTCGGGTTCGGACCGCTATAACGAGAGCTTTATCGCCGTGGTGGGCAAGCACCGCGACGAGGACCTGCGCAAGAACGATGACTACTATTGGATGACCGCCTCGCATTTTTCGCTCGACGAGAACAGAAAGGTGCGCCGCGGCGAGGAGCAGGTGATTAGCGAGAGCAACCGTCGCGGCACTACCTACGGCACATTTATCTCGCTCGCGCTGCCCGATGTCGACAACGACAGCGTCAAGATCACGTACAAGGACCGCTACAAGGTCTATACCAACCCGCGCATGCTTGCCGTGCTGCAGGATGCGCCCTATGTTGAGGATCTGGAGCAGGCATACGGCTATCTGGTGTTGGGCGGCACGTCATACGGAGAGGAAAAGGGCACGGGGACATCCCAGGGCTATACCATTGGCGCCGAGTTGGGCGTTGCCGTCGAGGTGCAGACCGGTCCGCCCCTGGTCGCGATGAATGCTTCAGTCGATTTTGCCGCCGAGGGATGCTATGACTACCGGAGCGAGCGCACGGTCAGCGCAAGCGTAAGCTATGAGTCGCATGCCGGCGAGGGTGACAAGGCCGTGCTCTACACAATTCCGATGGTCTATTACGAGTATGAGATCGAAAATGAGGAAACTGGTGGCAAGGGCGTGATGGCGGCGTCCGTGTCGCTCGGCGCGCAGACCTCGGTCGTTAATGTCGAGGCCTATGACCGCATTGCCAAACAGCACAATATGACGCCGCTCAGCTACTTTTTGACCAACCGGTCGGGAGAACCCGGAACCTATCAAACGACGCTCAACGGCGAGACTCCCGTTGGGGATTCCTTTGGCCTGGGCAAGCCTGGCGTAACGCGCGCCTACACGCACGATGGGTTTAACGGCGCCGCCGCGCAGTCGGGGGCGAGCATTGAGCAGACCATCGAAGTCGAGGAGGGCAAGGAGCAGGAGCTCGAGCTCGGCTTGACGCTGAACGGCAGCGTTGTCATGGGCGCGAAGCTCGCAAAGCACGAGTTGTTTGGCGGCCTGTGCTTTGGTGCCAACGCCGGCTTTACTACGGGTAACTCCTCGAGTGAATCGACCGAATACGGCGGCACCGTCGACAACCTGCCCGAGGCCGCGCAGGGCAAGTACGGTTTTGTGTGGCGTCTGGGCGTCAACGCGGTGGATGTCGACAAGTTCGAGGCAGACTCGGGCGACAAGCTCGGCACCAAGGACACCGACCAGTTCTGGATCGTGGGCTATGACGTTAAGGACGTCGAGATGCCCGACGCGCCGGCCGTGACGGGCTTTACGGCAAACGCCGTCGATTCGACCAGCGTTACGTTTAGCTGGGACGATGTACTCGCAAACAAGAGTGGCTTTAGCTACGGCGTGGGCATGCTGCAGAGCAATGCGGCAGACGCGGTCGTGAACAGCTGGAAGATCGCCGACAACACGCAGACCTCGCTTAAGTGGGATGGGCTGCAGCCCAATACGGAGTATCGATTCGCCATCGCCGCCGTTAAGAATGGATCCACGACCGAAACAGGTATTCGCTCGGCAATCATCACGGTCAAGACCATGCCCGATGGCATGACGATGACCGTGAGCGGACCTGCGGCGGATGCTGCGGAGAGGTCGGCCCTCGAGTATGACTCTTCGGTTGAGTGTGCGGAGGGAGACAAGCTGACGCTCTCGGCGATTGGCCATGTGACGCAGCGCAATGCCGACGGCAGTGAAACGGAGCTGGCGCCGTCATATATCTGGTACCGCAAGGGCCGTGGCGAGACCGCGTTCCAGCGCGTGGGCGCCGATGGCAACCTCCCAGCCGGAACGGCCTCAACGCTTAAGCTTGACCTGACTACAAACGATGACGGTGCGCAGTATTACTGCCACGTGGGATACAACGACGTGGGCCTCGACACCGGCACGGCGCTCGTGAATATCGAGGTCGAGGCCGAGGAGACGGCGCCCACAACGGTGAACGCCACCCCGATCCGCACGCGCCGCCTGTTCTCACAGGCAAGTGCGGGCGCCAAGAAGTTCCTGGACCATACGCTGGTAAACACCGCCGGCCCAACCGATTCCGAAGGCTCAAAGGACCCCGAGACTCCTGAGACCCCGACGAACCCGGACAAGCCCAAGTCCGACAACGGAGCTAAGACCGACACCAAGGTCAAGACTACGACCACAGCGAAGAACCTCGCAAACACCGGCGACCAAACATTCGCCCTAGTCGCCACCGCAGCAGCAGCGGGAGCAACGCTCGTAGTGATAGCCCTCATCATGCTGATCAAGCGCCGCAAGACCCACTAGTAGCCAGTCGAACATATCGACAACCCAAAAACCCGGGTAGCCAAAAAACAGGCCACCCGGGTTTTTGTTGAGTGGAGACTCCGCAAGCGGAAACTGCATCCCACAATTAGCGCCCGGAACGGGACACATTTTCCGTCAAGCTCTCATCCGGAAAATCCATCCCAGTTTGAGCGCCCAGACCGGGACGCACTTTCCCAAAGGGTCCTCAACGGGAAACTGCGTCCCATAATTAGGCCGAGAAATGGGATGAACTTTCCCAATGAGAGCCAACCGGAAACCACGTCCCAGAATCAGCCCCCAAAGTGGGACGCACTTTCCCAACGAGCCTCAACCGGAAAATATATCCCGGAATCCAGCTGAATAGTGGGACACACTTTCCCAATCGGGTCCCAAGCGGAAACTGCATCCCATTCCAGACAAGAATTCCGGGACACACTTTCCGCAAACAAAGAAGGCCACATGACGTGGCCTTCAACTTATATATGTTCAGCAGATGTCCCCATGACAAGCCGCGCTTCAACACCGAGGCGTCTGCCCGGCCGGCGCGGAATGTAAGGTTCATCGCGAGTGCCGCACGAGCCGGAGAGCACTTAATGTGCTCTCCGTGCGAGCAGGACTGTCCGAGCAGGGAACCTTACGTTCCGCGCCGCCGGGCAGACGAACCAGTTAAGACGCGCCGCTACTTGATCTTGGTCGTACCCGGTGCCAGGTTGGGGTCGGTTTCGTTGGCCTCGGTCTGGAAGTGCTCGGTGTACACGTTCTTGCCGTCGCGGAACATCTCGTAGTACTGCATCTTGGCGTAATCCTCGCGCGCCTTGGTGGCGGCTGCTGCGGCGGCGTCGTCGCCGGTGACGTTGGAGGAGAGCGCCCAGCGCAGGCTGGCGTCCTCGTAGCCCACCGAGTTGATAGCGGGCAGCGACTCGCGCAGCGTCATGTGCGCCTTCTGATAGTCGGTCAGCGGTGCGCCGATCAGCTGCATCAGCTGCGTGGACAGGTAGTTGGTGGACAGGTCGTCGACCTCGCTTGTCTGGTCGCAGCCGGCAACGTCGTAGTTGGCCCAGATGATGTAGTCGGTCTGCCACAGGCGCTCCTGGTGGGTGGCGTCATCCTCGTTGGTAAACCACTTGTCATTGAACTTGGACGGGAAGAACGGCTGGTGATCGCCCCAGAACACCACGACCACCTTGCGGTCGAGCTTGCTCAAGGCGTTAAGGA
>CAMQPJ010000101.1 GCA_947003675.1 uncultured Collinsella sp.
ACTGCCATAGAGAACATGAACATCGTCCTTCGCGAACTCATTCCAGGTCTTGAGGTCTCACTACTCAAGCTTGGCGCGGAGGTTATGAAGAGCGGTGATACGGGGGTTAATGTCCAGCTCGTCTCTGTGCGCAACGGCAAGACCATCCCCCTCAGCTGCGAGTCTGAGGGCATCAAGCGCATCGTGTCCTTCCTCCACCTCCTCATACTCATGTTCAACGATCCCTCTGTGACGGTCGTGATCGATGAGATTGATTCTGGCGTGTTTGAGTACCTTTTGGGCGAGTTGCTCAGCATCGTGTCCGAACACGGTCAGGGCCAGCTCATATTCACCTGCCACAACCTGAGGCCACTTGAAACCATCGATCGTGGCTTCATTGCCTTCACCACCACTAACCCGGCAAAGAGGTATGCCAGGATGGCCAACGTAAAGTCCTCCAACAACCTAAGGGACTTCTACTACAGGGATATCGTTCTCGGCGGACAAAAGGAGCAACTCTACGAGCCGACACACAACGGCGAGATCGAACTCGCGTTCATTGAGGCGGGTGTTACTAGTGGAGAGTAAGAAGGTCGTCCTCTTCATCGTCGAGGGTCCATCCGATCAGTCCGCATTATCCGTGATCTTATCAAAGGTCTTCGACCAAGATGAGGTCTACGTCTATGTGGTCCACGGCGATGTGACCGCGGAAAATGGTGCCACACCTCAAAACATCGTGCGCAAGGTCAACGCTTTCATCAAGGACCACATGAGCACGTACCGCCTTCGCAAAGCAGACATGTTGCAGGTCGTGCACCTCATGGACACCGATGGCGCCTACGTTCCAGACGATGCGGTGACAGAGCTGGCTACGGTTCCGAAGACCGTTTACAATCCAGGGCAGATCATCGCAGCCAACCGGCAGCAAATAATCGATCGGAATAGACGAAAGAGCGCGAACATGGACAGGCTAGCGTTAGAGCCTGCCATAGGCGGCATACCGTACCTTGCAATCTACATGTCGTGCAATCTAGACCACGTCTTGTACAACAAGCTCAATAGCCATGACTCAGATAAGCGTAAGGATTCGTTAGCGTTTGCCCTCAAGTACCGGAACGATATCGAGGCATTCATCTCATTCATCAATGACTCAGATTTCTCGGTGGCGGGTGATCGTAGGGAAACGTGGGAATACATCAGACAGGGTCTTAATTCCATAGATAGGCACACGAATCTTGGCCTATGCTTTCCGACGACGAACGATGAATAAGTTTGGCGTCGCATGATGGTGGTAGGATTTGCGCACATGTGAGGCAGCGGCGCCGAGGATTCCATTTCCCGTAAATGGGCCTGTGGCGTCATGATTGCTCACGGGTTTTGATTATTTAACCTTAGGGAGGATGACCTTGTGTCTTTAATCTTCTGCCCAGAGTGCCACGCGAAGATATCCTCGAGCGCATCAACCTGCCCGCATTGTGGCTTTACAACGGCACAAAGCGATGAGGCGGCAATCGTACCGATTAGCTCTTTGTCTCCAGCAAAGCTTCCTCCTAGGGTAACGGTGCTGGAGGCGACGGTGTTCGACAACGGCATGAATCTGATACCCGCTAAAACGAACGAATCGCTCGTGAAATTCCTCTCGGACGCCGACACCATGGCTAAGTTCGCGCCAGCCATCTATGACATCATCAAGAAGCTCGCCAATCGAGGAGACACGAAGTATGTCGCTGATTTTAGTGCGGCAGCTGAAGAGCTTATGAAGAGTGGGGAGCTGGTTTTTTCGGTCGAGAAGAAGACCGGTGACCTGCTGCCACAACTCAGGAGCGTGAAGACGGGCCAGATATACGAGAAGGCAAGGATTAAGGCCGAACAGTTTCCGCAAGATATAACGCAGTCAATCGTGGATGTGCAGATGCAAGTGATGATGGCGAACGTCATGGATGCCATCAAGGCCGTCGCCGCCAACGTTGAGGTGCTGCGCATCGAGAGCCAGGCAGACCGTATCGCATTGGCCGAGAGCGCCTGGCAACAACTGCAGCAGGCCATGCTCATCGAAGATTCGCGGCTGCGCGAGATCAAGATACTGGACATCGCGTCATCGGCCACACAGGCGCGCTGCACCCTGCAGGGCAACTTCCAGGCAGAATTCTCTCTGGCGATGGGCAAGCAGGGCAGGGCCAGGGACTGGGGCAAGGCAGCAAACACTGCCATGGTCGACCTCACGGTGATTGCTCTTATGGCCAAGACGGAGTATGCAGCTTATCGCGTCCTTGAGGAGCCAGCAGCTGCAGATGCCGCGCTCGAACAGTTCAAGCAATTCATCCTGGAAACAAACTCGAGCAGGAGGACACCCTGCGCTTGCTCAACTCATACAGCAAGGGCAACAGGGGCGACATAGTGAGAGGCTTCGTTCAGTTATCGAGTTCCGTTGTTGGGCTGCAGATTGAGGGCCGCGAGGAGCGCGCCAGCTTGATTGAGGGCGGCGTTCTCGAATCCCTGCGGAAAGTGGCGCAAGAACCTGATGAGGTGCATCTGGTGGATGGAGAAGATGCCCCTGAAGATCAGGCAGAAGAAGGGCAGGGGTAGATATGGCTGCAAGATGCATCGTCTGCAAGAAGGTACTGCCAGAAGGCTCTAAGCTGCCCATTTGCGAATACCACAAGGGCGTAGCCGCCGAAAAGGCCAAGCAGGCAGGCGTCGGCATGGCAGCATTGGGCGTCGGCGCACTGGTAATGGCGAAAGACACGATAGGTCCAATCGTTAAAGACAAGGCTGTGCCAGTGGCGAAGAAAGCCGTGGGCACGATTCTTAAACACTAGCCACTGTCAAATATCCAGCCACGCTTGCCGAGTCAATCCTCATATACGCATAGCTCGTGTTCGAGCTGCTGTACACCGTGCCGCAGCCGCCCACGATCGGGGTGCAGTTGTAGAACGTGTACAGGCAACTCGCACCGCTCGGCAGCGCTCAGGTGGAGTCCACGTAGATCGTAACGAGGTTCCTGCAGCCAGCGAAGCAGTAGAACTAGTAGTCCATGCTCGCGATGTTCACCGCGATGTCCGAGAGGAACGTGCATGTCGTCGCGGCCCCAGCCCTCGGGGAACCGCACGTGCGACCAGTCGAACCCCTAGGCCAACTTGTGCACGGGGACCCTTGCCTGCCTGAGCAACCGCGCCCGCCTGGGCGCATGCACAGCAGCCTGAGCCGCAGCGTCGGGTCGGCGCTGCCCATCGGGGCGTCGCCCCACTCGCGGGGCAGGTCGCCACGACCTCGTCGGTTGAGGGGTCGACCGACGTGACGCCGAAGGCACCCAGTCTCACGGCGACCTCGCGGCCGGCGAGCGCGGGCCCGGCGTTGTACCGGTGGGTAGCGGCAGCAACGCAGCACGGTCGTCCTCGAACAGCCCGGCTGCGGGATGTCCAGGCGGCAGCGGCGCCCGTCGGATAACTCGAGCGGCTCGGCGAGCGGCTGCTCGTCAAGCCCGGCGACGTCGTGGAAGAACGGCACGGGTACGGTTCATTCGCCTGGCAGCGGTTGACAAGTAGCAGGAGCCTCATCGCTCCCCTACAACCGCTGACACACCACTGCCACGTTCCGTCCATCAAAGCCAAAACCCCAACGCATGCGGCCCACGCCGGGTCGCGGCACTCGAATCTCGTCGATGCCGTTGCGCTCGATCTCGAGCAGCGCGTGCACCGCCAGCAGCTCCAGGCCAAGCGCATCCACACCGGGGTCGCACATCATGTTGACCGTTATCAGTGGACGCTCGTCGAGCATACCGATCGTGTCTGCCACGTCGAATACATTACCCGTAGGGAATACCTGGATGTCCCAGCGATCTGCGCCGCACTTTCGCCTCGAAGCGGGATTGGCATAGCCCGGCAAGCCAAAGCAGAGCCCCTGCAAGAGCAGGTGATATGGCAGCGGCGCATCTGGGTCAGTCGCACCGATTCCCGCGCGTCCGATCACATGGCACAGTGCTCGCCTCACCGCATCTTCGTCCCCACGGCACAGCCCGTCGCGAAGCGCATCGATGTCTCGAACGTCCTCGGCAGCGCACTCAAACCACTCAATAATTACCAGACGCAACGCATGGCGAAGCTCGTTATTGGGTAACCGCAGAGCGCGGCGCCGATCGCCGCTTACCGGCTCCTCGGTCATATCCGTCGTCAGAAAACCGGACAGGTACAGTGCCGTCCACAGGTCGTCATCAGGCAAGGCATCTGGCTCCGCAGCGCCCAAACGTAGCGGAACCTCAACGCATCCATGGGCTTCGAGCAAATCGAACAAGGCCGAAAGGCGGTCGAGATTCCACCCGGCAACTACCTCACTCAGGCAATCGGCATACCCATACAGGTCGACACGCATGGGCGGCGTGCAGCCCCGGTCCAGAAAGCCGATCACACGCGCCGGACTCGAGCAATATGCCCCGCCAAACCGGTATCCCTCGAGCCATTCGCGAGCATCATCCAGGTATTCCTCGCACCCAGCATGACTCAGCAGAGCCTGAACCTCGGAATCTGAAAAGCCAAACCACCGGTCACACCACGTCGAGAGCGGCGTCACCAGGCGATACGAGCAGCCGCGTACAGAAAGCGCTGCCTCGGCAGGGCCGGGACACTCCCCCATCAGGCACGCCAGCCGCAACGAATCGCCCGCAGCGGCAATGGCGTCGAACAGCACGCGATTGAGTCGCTCCACCAGACCGGCGCCGCGATTGTCCATCGCGCTCGCACGGCCCGACCACGCCGCGTCGTACCCGTCAACGAGCAATACGACCTGTTCATCGCAGGCCATCTCCAGCAACTCAATAAGCGCACCGAGCACCGAGCCGATCTCGTCCTCGCTCGCCACGCCACGCACAACGCGCTCGACGTGGCGCACCTTGTCTCGAGGCAAATCCGGAGCTTCCAAATATGCCAACAGCCGAGTGCACTCGCCCAAAAGTGCATCACGCACCACACCGGCAACAGTGGCGCCACGCCTCGCAGCGCCAGAAAAATCCAGCGATATCACCGGATAGCATGCACACTCATCCCGATAGCGCCCACCGTCTGCATCCCAAATTTGAGTATCGGAAAACAAACTCCGACCAGCACGATCGACCGCGGGACCGACCGCGGGACGCTCCAGAAAAGCCCTGAGCATCGACAGATTCATGCTCTTGCCAAAACCCCTGGGCCGGCAGCACACCACAACGGACGCGTCGCAATCCAGCACATCGGCAATAAACATGGTCTTGTCGACCAGGACGCATCGGTTCATGACCTCAGCAAAATCATGCACGTCGACCGGTAGCCGCCCATCACCCAAACGATTGAGCAGCTGTACGCCACCGTTGGCGCCCGCACCATAAATCGCCTGTTCAGACACCGTAACTTCTCCCTTAAACGCAACACGATACCCATTGTACCGAGCAGCCGTAGCATCAACGTTATCTCCGCGCAAACGTTTCGGGCAACGGCAGCAACAGACACCCCAAAGGAGTGCAATAAATCGTTGCACAATCAAAACCACCCCTAAAAGGGGTGGTTTGCTCTTAGGGTATAACCCTTGGATT
>CAMQPJ010000102.1 GCA_947003675.1 uncultured Collinsella sp.
AAACGATCCGCCATGCGCGGGATCGTCCGCCGCCACCCACGGCAGGGGCACACGACAGCCGTCGCGCCCCTTCTCACGCTTCGGTCCGTGCGTATTGGTCGCAGTAGGGTCTTCGAGTGCAGCCCACGGGATATCAGCCACCTCAAAAAGGCCGAGCTCCTCACCCTGATACACGTATGCCGAGCCCGGAAGCGCCAGCTCAAGCAAAAGGGCCGCCCGCGCGCGGCGCTCGCCGAGTTCACGGTCCTCGTCATAAGACGACCCGTCGCGCAAGAGCCAGTCGAGCGCAATCTGGTGGTAGCGTGTCGCCTTGATTTGCGGCAGGGCATAGCGTGTCGCCACGCGCGGCACGTCGTGGTTGGAGAGTACCCAGGTCGAGGCGGAATCGGATTCGACGGCTGCCTTCAAGCCCTTCTCGATTGCAGTGTGCATGTCATCATAGGTCCAAGTGGCCTTGGCAAACTCAAAGTTGAATGTCTGGCCAAGCTCGCTGGGACGCGCGTAGAGATACTGGCGCTCGGGCAGCACCCACGCCTCGGCAACGGCACTGCGCGGCGGATTATAGCGGTCGAACACGCGGCGCCACTCGCGATAGATCTCGTGGACCTCATTGCGGTCCCACAGCGGATGGGTGCCGTCGTCAACCATGTCATCGCCCTCGGCGAGATGCCACCGGTCGAGGTCATCGCGGTCGAGATCCTTGGCGAGACCCTGCGCCACATCAATGCGAAAGCCGTCGACGCCTCGATCGCTCCAAAACGCCAGGACGTCGCAAAAGAGCGCGTGAACCTCAGGGCATGACCAGTCAAAGTCCGGCTGCTCGGGCGTAAACATGTGCAGATACCACTGACCGTCCGCAACACGCGTCCATGCGGGGCCGCCAAAGTTGGCATTCCAATTGGTGGGAGGCAGCTCGCCATGCTCGCCGCGACCATCGCGGAAGATATAACGGGCGCGTTCGGGCGATCCGGGGCCGGCGGCAAGAGCGGCTTTGAACCAGGGGTGCTGGTTGGATGAATGGTTGGGCACGATGTCGACGATGACCTTGATGCCGCGCGCGTGAGCCGAAGCGATCATGTCATCGAAGTCGTCAAGCGAGCCGAGACGTGGGTCGACATCGCAGTAGTCCGCCACATCATAGCCGCCATCGACAAGAGGCGAAGGGTAAAACGGGCTCAGCCAGATGGCCTCGATACCCAGCCGCTCAAGATAGTCCATCTGCTGGGTAATGCCCGCGATATCGCCCAGACCCGAACCAGTCGAATCCTTAAACGAGCGCGGGTAGATCTGATAGATCGCGGCATCGGACATCCATGAGCGCGAAGAAGACTTTTCTGTAGCCATGGGGCGTATCTCCCTTGCAACGAGGTTATGCGAGATGCCCACGATGATACGCCCAAAGCGGACATTCGCGGCAAACAACGCCACAGCCACGACCCAAAACGCTCGCCCCCCTCTCGGGTTCGGGCCTAGGAGATAGGTACAAAAAAAGCCCGGCTACCGTAGTAGTCGGGCTGTTACGTTTGGAGCGGACAACGGGGCTCGAACCCGCGACCCCAACCTTGGCAAGGTTGTGCTCTACCAACTGAGCCATGTCCGCATATGTAAAACAAAACGGGCGCCGGAGCGCCCGGATGTTGCCTGGAGGCGAAGCCCGGATTCGAACCGGGGGTAAAGGCTTTGCAGGCCTCTGCCTTACCACTTGGCCACTTCGCCGAAAAAGGACCGCATAAACGGTCCGTAAATGCAATGGAGCGGACAACGGGGCTCGAACCCGCGACCCCAACCTTGGCAAGGTTGTGCTCTACCAACTGAGCCATGTCCGCTTGCGGGTTATTAATTTACGCGAGTTGTCCAAAAGACGCAAGTACTTTTTTCAAAAAAGTTGTCTGCCGCATGTTCTCGGTAGCTAAACGCGCCAAAGCGATTGGCTAGGCACACGATTCGAGCGCTCCGCTAAACAGCTTCACCATCTGCACGCGCGTGCCGGCGCCGTCTGTACGACGCGCAACCTCCACGTTATCGACGAGCATACGCATAAGCTTGATACCACGGCCGCGCTCCTCGGATGCGACCGGTTCGCTCGTTTTATCGATAGAATAGCCGGCACCTCGATCAAGCACCTCAACCACAACGCGATCGCCATAGGCCTGAACCGTCAGGACGCACCCGACACCGCCCGCATGGTCATAGGCATTACCCAGTGCCTCCCCCGACGCCAATGCGACATCGTAGCGCTCGTCGCGGCGCAACGGAAGCGATTCAAGGAGTTCGGCGATGTGATGTCGGTAGTATGGAAGATTCTCGATACCCTGACGGACCTCGACGCTCTTACTCCAGCGAGGCAGCTCCCCCACCGGAATGGCGGGAATAGACTCCCGTGCCGGACCCGCGACATGAAGGATATCGACAAGACGAGCAATCTCCAAAAAGCGAACAACTTCGCCTGATGCATTGACGAGCGAAAGCAGGCCTTCTCGCCTCATGAGCTCACGAGCGCGCGTAAGCAGGAATGCCAAGCCCGTCGAATCGATAAAGCCAACAGCCTGACAGTTGATGACGACACGACGCACGCCGCGGTCAACCAAAGCATCCAACCGCCGACGCAGCGCAGGCACCGTGGCGATGTCGATATCGCCCGGTGGCGTCAAAACCGCTATGTCATTCCACTCATTCATACGACCATGGTTCCCCAAAAAAGCCCACTCGATGCATTTGTTTCCCCAACCGTGCGGATTCAGCCCGTCCAGCGTCGTCTATGAACGACCCCGTAAAAACTCAAGGGACACCAATGCAATGTCGTCGTCCAGCGCCGATTCGGTAAATCGGTCGAGCTCGCCCAAGACCTTGCCGCAAATGCCCGACACGCCCTCCCCCGAAACAGAAAGCAGAAGGTCGCGCAAGCGCTGCTCGCCAAAGAATGCTCCGGTGCGGTCACGGGCCTCAATCGTTCCATCCGTATACATAAAGAGCATGTCGCCGGGGGCGAACGTAAAGGCACCCGTCTCGTACACCATGCCTTCGAATGCACCGATTACGCCCGATTGGCATCCAAGCAGTTCGACCTCTCCCCCACGGGCCTCGCCGCCGCCCAGCGGCATCGACTCTGGCCTGATGACCATGGTCGGAGGATGGCCCGCCGAACAATACGTTGCGCGTCCGGCTTTAAGGTCAATCTTGGCGATAAAGGCCGTCACGAACGTCTCGACCCTCGAAAAGCCCATGAGCATGCTGTTAAGGGAGCGCGCCATGCGGGCCGGGCCAGCGCCCTCCCAGGCATATGCCGTCAGGGCCGTCTTGACGAGCGCGGACATCGATGCGGCCTCAATGCCTTTGCCAGACACATCACCCAGAATCATGACGGCGCAATCGTCGGGAAGACGGATGAGCGTATAGAAATCGCCGCCGACCAACGCCGAGTTCGTGGCCGACAGGTACACCGAATCGGTTGCGATACCCGGAACATCCCCCAGGGAATTTCTCATGCCGATCTGAAGCGTCTGAGCGATATGGCGCTCCTCGCGCTTTTGAGATTCGCCTTCGTAGATCAGTTCAAAGTCATGCGCCAAGTGCACCAAGTAGTCATATTCAAGGTCATCAATCGGCTCTTGGCTACCATCACGAAGCAGCAGCGCGCGCGTTGTCGGTCTCTTCGCAACAGAAGCAGGGACAATCGCGTCGTTACTGTGCTTGCCATCACCCTCAGAGCGCGGGCGCCCCGCCTCGATGCCGGAGTCGACGTAGAGACCTTGACAAGGCAGACCGTGTGCCCTAAGCCAGCTTCCCATAGGCATCGATTCGTCAACGCGAGTTATACGGACGTGTTTAAGGTCCTCGGCACTCGTGCCGCCCAAAACAGACGCCTCAAAGCCATCAGGGCCAGCCCCCAGACGTGCCGCTGGCGTTGTCGTGGAAAAGAAAAGCTTCTCGGGATCGTCCGGCAAAGCAACGCGACTGCCGCCTTCAAAATCTATGACGTAGGAGTCCAGACTGGCGTCATACTCAACAGGGCAAAAATGGCAGTTGAGCATATTGCAGATCTCGGACGATACCGCCTGAGTAGCCGCGGCGGAATCGTCTAGAAAGGTAAATAACTCATCACGTAAGACATTGAGCGAGCGGCCAAGCTCGGCCGTACGACGAGAGCGAAGGCTCGATGCCATGCCGACCAGCTGGATAGACAGGTAATCGCAAATGACCTCGAGTACATTAACGTCATAGGCGAGCGGTGCCTGGGGGCGTTTCCAACCAACTTCAAGCACGCCAAGGATCTGCGTACCGTAAAAAACGGGAAGACAAATCTCGCTGCGGTACGGAGGCATATCCTGCACGCGCAACAGGTGCTTAGAACGATTGTCCAAGTCCATGAACATACCGGAGGCGGCCCTATCGCCCTCAAGGTCCTGTTGAATCGACAAGCGACAGGCACGCGACTCGCGAAGAACATACGTCGGAATGCCAGCGCCATACGGCAAAAACTCAGGCAGGTAGCTGTCATACAGCTCCTTGGAAACACCGCGTAGCTTAAAACCGCCGCTCTCAGAAAAATAGATAGCGGCACCCGAAGCATCGAGCGTTCCTACAAGCTGGTTCAAAACAGTATCAAGCAGGCTGGGTAACTCATCGGAGCCCACAGTGCTCATAATGACCGAGAGCGTGCCAGAGAGACGCTTGTTCGCCACTCTAAGCTCCGATAACGCACGCTTAAGTTGACGGTCGTGAGAATACTGTTCCTCGATACTGTGAAGCGCCACTAGGACACGTGGTGCGCGGCGCCCAAAGATGCGTGGAGGCGTTACGGAGCCCGCACGAACCAAGACGGGGATAAAAGAGCCGTCACTCAGCTTGAGCATCAGTTCGTTCTCGGAGCCATCAGTTTCAAATGGCAGACGATGTTCCGTCGCACGTTCAAAAGCGGACGAGTACAGGACGTCTTTAACATCTCCACCGATGACGTCGGCACGTTCCTCGCACATCAAGCCAAGTAAGCGATTATTCACATGCAGAATGGTTCCGTCGAGCTCGCAAATGATGACAGCATCGCTCGTGATCTCGACCAGTTGGGCAACATCTGCCCACTCGTTGCGTTCAAGCGTTTCCATCGTGGACCTCACCGTCTATCGGTAACAAAAAAGCCTCCGAAGAGGCTTCTCAAATGCGATGGTGTCGGAGGCGGGACTTGAACCCGCATGACCAAAAAGCGGTCACTAGCACCTCAAGCTAGCGCGTCTGCCAATTCCGCCACTCCGACATGCTATGTTGTTGATTCACGGTTGGTTTTGTTGGAACCGCGCGTTCAACGAGGAAGATAATAACCTATGATTCGAGAACTGTGCAAGCACTTTTTTCAAAAAAGTTTACGAATTTGTAAATGCGCAGATAGACTGACCTGTTCGGGCAGGAATGAGGTTGCTTTCCAACGCGTCCTCGGGCCAGGCGGCTTTTTTTTTTACCCGCGTGGCGCCTCCGAAAAAATACCCCCCCCGCGGCAAGGGGTGGGGAGCCCCCCCAATACGGCCCGAGGGGCACCA
>CAMQPJ010000103.1 GCA_947003675.1 uncultured Collinsella sp.
TGGCGATGATGAGGATACACAGGTGAGAGCCGGTCAGGCGCGCCCCGTTTACAAAACGCTTTCGGATCACGTGATAGGGCGCGCGTCCCTCGCGAATGTTGAATGCGCGCTTTAGGAAGCGGCCGGCGTTCTCCATGACCTCGCTATAGGCAGGGCGGATGCCGTGGCGCCGGTGATGGCGCTCGCGCAGTCGCTTGAGCTGCTGGTTATCGAGTTTCATGTTCACCTCGCTCCGCCGCGGGCTATGCATCGCGCCCGCTGCTTCTACTCTACACCGTGGCAGGCGGGGTGGTCATCTTGACGTGAAACTTAGCCGAGTAGGTAAAGGGGGCGCGTCAAATGTGGTTGAAGCCGAGGGTTTCGGCAGATGCAAAAAAAGCGCGGGGCCGGATGGTCTCCGACCCCGCGCTCTGCACGGGTGCGTTGTTATTGGGTTTAGCCCAGCAGGCTCAGGCCAACAGAAACAAACGCCAGGATAACGCCGACGACGGACTCGCCGCCCAGCAGGCCGCTGGCAACGACCAGACCCTGCTCCTGGAAGGCGGCATCCTTGGCAGCCTTATCCTCGTCCGAAAGACCTGCCTCGGCGTCGCGGTGTGCGGCCCACTTGTCGTAGGCGAGCTTGACGCAGGAGCCCAAGAAGGCCGTGAGCGACATGTAGAACGGCAGGTACACGCCCAGGCCGATCATCATGGCCGGAATGCCGAGCCAGTACATGACGATGCCGGCGATAAAGCCGCCTGCGAACCACGGTACGCTCGGGATGCCCGAGACCATGGTGGCGACGACGCTTGCCTGTGCGGCAACGAAGCTCTTGTCGGGGCCGAAGGCGTCCGGACCATAGGCGGTGACGAGCGCGACCATGACAGCGGCAGCGACCAGGGCGCCCACGATGCCGCCGATGGCCTGACCGATCCACTGTGCACGCGGGTTGGTGCCCAGTACGGCTCCGGCCTTAAAGTCGTTCATGACGTCACCCGCAAGGCCGCACGCCACGGCCACGATGCCGGCGATAAAGAACAGCTTGACCTGCGCGAGCTGCGCGAAGGCTGCCACGATAAGCATGACGATGAGGCCAAAGATCTCCATGGGGTCGATGCCCGTCTGGCCGCAGCTCTGCGCGCTCATGATGGTGGTAACAAAGGTGAACAGCGTGACGATGACGGCCGGAACGGGGCCGAGGTCGAGCGCGATGGCAACGATCACGGCAATGGCGGCGGTGCCCAGGCCGATGATGCCGGCGTCGAGCTTAAGCGAGCCCGAGATGAGCGACTGCTCGTCGGTGTCGGTGGAGCTGTCGGCTGCAAGACCGCGGACGATACCGGCGACCTGCGGCAGGATGTCCTTAAGGACGACGGCGACGCCAAAGCCCATCATAAGGCCCATACCTAAGGACTTGACGATACCCTGCGCGGTCACAATATCGAACAGGCCGGCAGCGGTGCCGCCAACGATGATGCCAAAGTTGCCCAGCAGCGCGCCGGCAAACCAGAAGGCGACGGGGGCGAAGCCCACCAAAAAGCCAATGGACAGCAACATGGGCGAGTTGTAGATGGCAAAGGTCACGCCGGGGATATTGAGCGTGCACAGCATGCTGGGCACCACGCCCAGAGCGTCGCGCAGCACGCTGTAGATGCCTGCGATGGCCATGGAGCCAAAGAGCTGCTTGCCGGTCTTGCCGCCGGCCTCGGTGGCGCGCAGGGTCTGAGCTGCGGCGTTGCCGGTGGGGAACTCCAGCGCGGCGTCCACGATAAAGTGACGGTGGATGAGCGCTGTCGCCAGAAGGCCCAAGATGGTGCCGGCGAGCGCCACGATAAACATGTCGAGCCAGCTGATCTGGTCGGCATAGCCCAGCATCCAGGCGCCCGGGATGGTAAACGCCAGGCCGCCGGCGACCATGGCGCCCGCGGACATGATGGTGTGGGTGACGTTGGCCTCGTTGAGGCTGGCGTTGCCCATGAGCTTCAGGAAGAACAGCGAAATGACGGCAGCAAAAATAATCGGCCAGGGGAGGGCGCCCATCTTGAGGGCGGTATAGGCCGAGCTTGCCGTGATGATCACGCAGCCAAGGATGCCGATGACGACGCCGCGCAGCGTGAGTTGACCGCGCATCGAGGTGCGGTTCGAGGGATTGCTCATATAGAACTCCTTTGCGTATATCCGCTTCCCCCGGGAGCGCCGCTACGGATACGGCGCGGGAAGTCGGGTTACCAAGGGCCGCCGCGTGAGCTCGCGCACGACCGCGCACCAGTATAGCCGCAAGCTAGTCATTTTGGGATGACTGGTTTAGGGAGGCGATATACTGCTGGGCAGACGAAAGGAGCGCCGACGATGCTTAATGGGTGCACATACATATTGACGGTCGACGTGGGCAACACGTTCATACGCTTTGGCCTGTTTGCCGAGGATTCGGCCGCGGCGCAGGAATGCCCGCTTGCGACGTGCGAGATCACGACGCCGTCGAGCATCACAGCCGACGAGGCGCGCATGAGGCTCACGCAGGTCATGGGCACGCTGTCAGCCGATGCGGGCATGCCGGGCGTGCTCGTTCCCGCGGCGGCCGTGCTGAGCTGCGTGGTGCCGGCGCTCGAGCGCCCGTGGAAGGCGGCGCTTTCCCGCACTTGCACGGGGCGCGTGCTCACCGTGGGGCCGGGCCTTAAGACCGGTATGCCCGTGCACTACGACGATCCAGTAGAGATCGGTCCCGACCGCATCGCCGACGCCGTGGCGGCCCGTGCCGTCTACGGCTCTCCGTGCATCGTGATCGACCTAGGCACGACGACCAATATCGAGGTCATCGATGCGCGCGGAACCTTTGTCGGCGGCGTCATCGCGCCGGGTCTGGCACTTGGCGCCCGCTCGCTTTCGGCCGCTGCGGCGCGCCTGCCGCAGGTCGAGCCCTCGGCACCCACGCATGTGATCGGTCGCAACACGCGCGAGGCCATGCGCTCGGGCGTGGTCTTGGGCGAGGTGGCCCGTATCGACGGCATGCTCGACATGGTGCTTGCCGAGATGCGCGCGACCAAGGCGGCGGGGGAGGGCAGCGTGCCCATTGTCATCACCGGCGACGATGCCGAGGCGCTCGCGGCGTTGGTCGGCCACAGCCTGACGGTAGACGATGCACTGACGCTACGGGGTCTCGCCGAGCTGTACCGCATCAACCAAAAGCCTCGTCGCGCGTAGGGCGAGGGGCTGGTGGGATAAGCTCCCCTACCTTTCACCTGCTACAATGGGTCAAACTATTGCGATTTCGGAGGTGTCTGCCATGTCGGACGATCTTCATCAAACCGCGTCGGGCAAGCGCCGCGACGTTATTAGCTGGGATGAGTTCTTTATGAGCGTGGCCATCGCCGCGCAGCGCCGCAGTAAGGACCCCAACACGCAGGTGGGCGCGTGCATCGCCAACACCAACCACCGCATCCTTTCGGTGGGCTACAACGGTACGCCCTCGGCGCTCAACGACGACTTTTTCCCGTGGGGCACGAGCGACGACCCGTTGCAGGATAAGCACAACTACGTGGTGCATGCCGAGGCCAACGCCGTGCTCAACTACCGCGGCTCGCTCAAAGACCTTGAGGGTTCCACAGTCTACGTCACGCTGTTCCCGTGCCACGACTGCGCCAAGATCCTGGCGCAGGTGGGCGTGGGCGAGGTCGTCTACCTGGACAACAAGTATGCCGATACCGACGACGGCCGTATCAGCCGCCGCATTCTCGACTCCTGCGGCATCAGCTACCGCCAGGTTATCGTCGATGTCCAGATTGGTACCGGGGAGCAGACTCGGCAGTAGCGCGTGCCAACGCCAGCTGGCGGCAAAACAGCCAAAAGAGACCCGTCCCAAATTGACTGCTCGTGAAAGTCGTGTCCGCGCGCATGGACGGCTCGTGAGCGGGTACACGGCTGTAGTAACATAGCTCTGTCTGCGGGCGCGCCCGCGTTATTGTGAGAAAGGAGCCCCTGTGGCTGTTAACGAAGAGCTGCTTAAGAAGGTTCTTGAGGAGATCCGCCCCAACCTGCAGGCCGACGGCGGCGATATGGAGTATGTGGGTGTCGACGACGAGGGCGTCGTCAAGCTGGAGCTGCAGGGCGCCTGTGCCGGCTGCCCCATGAGCTCGCTAACCCTTTCCATGGGCATCGAGCGCATCCTGAAGGAGCACGTGCCCGGCGTTACCCGCGTTGAGCAGGTCAATGCTTCCGGCGAGGCCGAGGACCTGTACGACGAGTACGCACCGTTCTAAGATGCGAAAGCTGCGGACGGTACGCTCCGCATAGACGTTACGCCCAAATATGCGGCTGCGAGCGTAAGGCCCGCGGCCGCATTTGTATGTAGGGAGCAGGGGATCGATATGCTCAACGACCTCTACCATATGCTTGATCCCGTCGCGATCTCGGCGGGCCCCATCACGATCTACTGGTACGGTCTGGCCTATGTGGTCGGCGCCCTGCTCACGGCGGTCGTTATGTACCGCACGCAGCGTCGTTGGGGCTTCGACATCACGATCGATGACCTGACGAGCGTCGTGGTCGGTGCGGTCTTTGGCCTCATTATCGGCGCCCGCCTGTTTTACGTCGTCTTTTACGGCGATGGCTACTATTGGACCCACCCGCTCGAGATCTTTGCCACCAACGAGGGCGGCATGAGCTTCCACGGTGGCCTGGTCGGCGGCATCTTGGGCGGCATCATCGTGTGCCGCATGTATAAACTCGACGCCTGGACCATCGCCGACCTTGCCGTGATCGGCGCCCCGCTGGCGCTGTGCCTGGGACGTTGCGCCAATTTCGTCAACGGCGAGCTGTGGGGCAAACCGACTGATCTGCCTTGGGGTGTGGTCTTTGGCGGCACCGCGGGTGATATGCCGCGCCATCCCTCCCAGCTCTACGAGGCGTTTCTTGAGGGTGTCGTGCTCTTCTGTATTTTGCAGGTGCTCAGCCGCAAAAAGCCGCTACTGCCCCAGGGCACGTTTATGGGCGTGTTCGTGATGGGGTACGGCATCGTCCGCTTTCTCGTTGAGTTCGTGCGCGTGCCCGATGCCCAGTTGGGTTATCTGCTGGGCGGCGTCATCACCATGGGTCAGCTACTGAGCCTGCCGCTCGTGATCGCCGGTCTGGCGCTCATCATCTTCGCCCGTCGCCGCAACCAGCCCCAGCGCATCTACCTCGACGCCTAACCACCAAAACCACCACAAAGGGGACAGGCACCTTTGTGGTGGTTTTGCCGAGTTTGATAGGTTTCTAGAAAGGCTTTCGGACTGTGAAGGATTCCGACCTCTCCACAACGGCTGCGCGCGACGCTGCCCGCATCGTCTGGTTTAAGCGCTATCCCGCCAAGCAGACCCTCATCGCATTTTTGCTCGCGCTGTTGGCGACCACGGCGTTTTCCATCGATCCCGCCCCGGTGTCGAGCAACGCGGTCTTGGCGATTGACCCCAAAGCCTCGGGCATGCTGTACGTGTGCTACGAGGTGCTCCTCTCGTTTGCCGGCCATACCGACGCGGTCATGCTGCTTGCGCTTGCCTGCCTGCT
>CAMQPJ010000104.1 GCA_947003675.1 uncultured Collinsella sp.
CGGGGCCTTTTAAAAAACCCGCCCCGCCCCCCCACCCCCACCGGGGGCGCGCTTAAAAAAACCGCGAAGCGTTTATAGCGAGCAGGCAAGGTCGCCGATAGGCGGCCGCAGCCGGTGCGGATTTGCGAAGCAAATACGCGGACGTCCCGTTGCCCGCTCCACCGAGCGCGGGAGAACTCGGGACGGCCAATTCAACAAAGTTTTCCCCATCGTCTCCGTGAATCCGAGGAGATCGCCGCAGCCGGTGCGCGTCCGCGACGCGGGCGCGCGGATGTCCCGTTGCCCGCTCCATCGAGTACGGGGGACCTCGGGAACGTCGGGTCCAACCCGCTGTGCCCGTGCGTGTGCGCGGACCGGGTCTGCCGACCGCAGCCGGTGCGTATTTGCGAAGCAAATGCGCAGACGTCCTCATGGTCGCTCCAATTCCAAAATGTTAGGTTAATGCCTACTGCCCATACTTGCACCTGCGCACGGTACAATGGTTGGGTTACGACCAACGTGCCAATAACCAAAAAGGAGCCGCTATGATCGATCGCTATACCCGCCCGGAGATGGGACACATCTTCTCCCTCGAGAACAAGTACGCCATTTGGCAGGAGATCGAGGTTCTGGCCTGCGAGGCCCAGGCGGAGCTCGGCAAGATCGGTATTTCCAAAGACGAGGCCCAGTGGATCCGCGACCATGCCAACTTTGAGAAGGCGAAGGTCGATGAGATCGAGGAAGTCACGCGCCATGACGTCATTGCCTTTCTGACCAACATGAAGGAATACATCGATGCCGATGTTCCCGAGGGCGACCCCAAGCCCAGCCGCTGGGTTCACTATGGCATGACCAGCTCCGATCTGGGCGACACGGCCCTGTGCTACCAGCTCACCCAGGCCTGCGACCTGATCATCGAGGATGTCAAGAAGCTCGGCGAGATTTGCAAGCGTCGTGCCTTCGAGGAGCGCAACACGCTCTGCGCCGGCCGTACTCATGGCATCCATGCCGAGCCGATGACCTTTGGCATGAAGTTTGGCTCTTGGGCCTGGGAGCTCAAGCGCGATCTGGATCGTCTTGAGGACGCCCGCAAGAACGTTGCCTTCGGTGCTATCTCGGGCGCTGTCGGCACGTACAGCTCCATCGAGCCGTTCGTCGAGGAGTACGTCTGCGAGCACCTGGGCCTGGTTCACGACCCGCTGTCCACGCAGGTTATCAGCCGCGACCATCACGCCTATCTCGCCGGCGTTCTTGCCACCACTGCGGCCACCTGCGAGCGCATCGCTACCGAGGTTCGCAATCTGCAGAAGACTGATACGCTCGAGGCCGAGGAGCCGTTCCGTAAGGGCCAAAAGGGCAGCTCAGCCATGCCACACAAGCGCAACCCCATCACCATGGAGAAGGTCTGCGGCCTGTCGCGCGTCGTGAAGGCCAACGCGCAGGTTGCCTTCGACAACGTCGCCCTGTGGCACGAGCGTGACATTTCGCACTCCTCTGCCGAGCGCGTCGCCCAGGCCGATAGCTTCATCGCGCTCGACCACATGTTCCAGTGCCTCATTCGCGTTATCGACGGCCTGCAGCTGTACCCTGCCCGCATGATGGCCAACCTCAATAAGACCCGCGGCCTCATCTTCTCCTCCAAGGTGCTGCTCGCCCTCGTCGACACGGGCATCACCCGCGAGGACGCGTACGCCATTGTGCAGGAGAACGCCATGGCAACCTGGCACGAGGTACAGGATTGTGTCTCCGGCCCTACCTTTAAGGAGCGTCTCGAGGCTGACCCGCGCTGCACCGTCAGCCAGGAAAAGCTCGACGAGATCTTTGATCCGTGGGACTTCCTCACCCGTATCGACACGGTCTTTGATCGTCTGGAGCAGCTGAGCTTCGAGTAGGTTCGGGCATAACGTTAGCTTTTTAGGGCGCTTTGCTGGTAATGTGTGTTGCCGGCAAAGCGCCTCGTTGCATTTAGGGAAAGACGGGGATAATAGTCGTCTCGAATAACATTCTGAGAGGGGATCGCATGATTTCGTTTGATTACAAGCCTCAGGGCGTGTGTGCTCGCAATATTCACCTTGACCTTTCCGATGACGGCAACAAGGTGATGGGCGTTGAATTTACCGGCGGCTGCGACGGCAATCTCAAGGCTATCTCCAAGCTGGTCGAGGGCGCTCCTGCCGATCGCGTAATCGAGGTTCTCGCCGGTAATACCTGCGGTATGAAAAAGACCTCCTGCGCCGACCAGCTTACACGCGCTATCGAGGCCGCTCGCACCGAGATCGCCTAATGGGTATCGCCGATCACATCAAGAACGGAATATCGCGTCGCGGCTTTGTACTCGGTGGGGCTGCCGCGGGCGCTGCCACGGTGCTTGCCGGATGCTCGAAAAAAACGGGTACCAGCGATGATGCCGCCGGCGAGCCGCAGGTTATCAAGGACGATTCCAAAATCATCTCGATTACGGATGAGTACGAGGCAGTCGACATCGATCTTGAGCCGGCGGCGTCGTGGACGCTGCCGCTGGGTACGCTGCTGTACTACTGCGACGGCGATTACGCCGCGGCGATGATGGCGCCCGCATCGGCACTGCACGCCAACACACTCGGTGTGCTCAACCTGGGCGATGGCTCGCTTACCACATTAATCGAGGATCCTATCGAGGGCACGGGATATGCATTCTACGATGTCCGTGCCGGCGACGGCGTATTCGCGTGGGTTGAGATGAACTTTGCCAATTCATCGTGGAAGCTCTACGCTCAAAATCTGTCGGGCGCTTCGCTCTCTGGCGATGTGGTTGAGCTCGATCGAGGTGGCAAGGACTACGATCCGCCGCTGTTTACGGCGTTCGGGGCATCAGTCATCTGGTATAAAATGCCTTCGGCAGGCGGCAATAAAACGAGTAGTGATTCGTTTTGCTATCGTCGCTCGCTTGATGAATCCAAGGCCGAGGTAATTTGGAAATCGACGGGCCGCTTTGCATCGGCCCCGCGCGCGAGCGACGGCATTTTGACCATCTCGCCGCGTGTCCGCAACGACGAGGGCGTCTACTACGGCATAACGGCAATCGATCTGACCGACGGCAACAACACCAAACGTGCCCAGCTAGTCCTTCCCTCGTCAGTCTCGCCTTTCGAGGCCGTATATATGGGCGATACCTTCGTGTTTTCTATCGAGGCGGCCTATAGTGGCGTGGGCAGCCTGGGCAATATGGGCACATATATCGGTAATGAGGGAGGGCCGTACCTCTTCCTGTCCCGCGAGCCGCTCGCATGTGCGGCTGGCAAGAAGAATAAATACCTTGTTAAGGTACAGGCGTCGCATTTCCTGATCGACACCTCTGCCAAGACCTATGGCTCGCTGCTGTCGCCCGACCGCGCTTTGGAGTATGGCGATTATCCAGCTACGGCGGGAAAATCGGACTCATTCCTTACGTACGCCACGGTGCGCAACAGCCAGGGTATACCAGAGACGGTCACTGCACGTCTATTCTCTCTTTAAGCTTAGAGGGGTTAAAAAGGCGCCAACAGGGGAATAAACGCGTTGTAATTGTGAGTACCGCCCGCCGAGCTGCCGCGTCATAGCGGCATCCGGCGGGCTCAGGTGCGTTAAAATGGGCTTGTTCTTAGCTAATTGAGACAGGGGGGCCGTGTTATGGCTTCAGATGCAAAAAAGATTCTGCTGGTCGAGGATGAGAAGGCAATCCGTGACGCCGTCGCTGCCTATCTCGAGCGCGAAGGCTACTGGGTTGTGGGCGTCGGCGACGGCCAGTCCGCGATCGAGGAGTTCGAGAAGCATCAGTTCGACCTGGTCGTGCTCGACCTTATGCTCCCCAAGATTCCCGGCGAGCGCGTTTGTCGCACCATTCGCGATACCTCGGATGTCCCCATCATCATGCTGACGGCTAAGGGCGAGATCGAGGACCGTATTATCGGTCTTGAGCTCGGCGCCGACGACTATCTGATTAAGCCGTTCTCGCCGCGCGAGCTCGTCGCCCGCGTTCGCGCTCTGTTCCGCCGTGCCCATCAGGCCGACGAGCCCACCGTCGAGGTACTCGACTTCGGCGATCTGGTCATCGATATCTCGGGCCACAAGATCTTGGTCGAGGGCAAGGAAGTCGATCTGACGGCTTCCGAGTTCAAGCTGCTCACCACGCTTGCCCGCCATCCCGGCCGTGTGTATAACCGCATGGAGCTGGTCGAGAAAGTGCTCGGGTATGACTTTGAGGGCTATGAGCGCACCATCGATAGCCACGTGAAGAATCTTCGCGCCAAGCTGGGCGATGATCCCAAGAAGCCCAAGTGGCTCTACACCGTCCATGGTGTCGGCTATCGCTTCGAGGCTCCGGCCAAGACCGATAAGTCGGACGAGAAATAGGGAAATCACATATGACACCTGCGCGCTTTGAAATCGGACAAAAGCACAAGCAGGAGAGCGAGGCGGGTTCCAAGGCTAGTTGGAACACGCCTCGTTCCGATTCACGGCCAACGATGAGCTATCCCTCGCGCATGGCACTTGCTTTTGCTCTGACATCGCTCATGACAGTATTGGTGCTGGTGGGCGTTGTCTCTGTTGTGTGGGGCACGGTCTTTTCGGATTACACACGCTCCAATATCGTCGAAATCGCAAATTCCGCTGCCGAGAAGTTGGCGACCTCATATGAGGAAAACGGCTCTTGGACCGCGGGAGAACTGCGCACGGTCGCAACGTCGAGTTTGGTTTCCGACGATCTGGGCATGCAGGTCGTCAATAAAAAGGGCGTGATCGTTTATGACGATTCCTGGCCCTCGGCAAGCGCCACCGCCGATGTACGCGAAAACCAGGCTACGACCGACGACACGAGCGGCAAGAGGGCATCGCATAGCCCGGTCTCGTCTGCTCCAACCGACTCCGATAGCGTTGCTAACGTCGAGATTGTAACGTCTTCCGGCGAGCATGTCGGACAGGTAAAGCTGTGGGCCATCGGCTCCGACGCTCTGCTCACCAAGGCGGACTCTGCGTTTAGGGAGAAGACCTTTAACGCCATGGCCCTCGCCGCGGTTGTTGCAATCTGCATTTCGGTCGTTATCGGATCGCTCGTGTCGCGCATGCTCACCAAGCCGATTCATCGCATCACCAGTACCGCAAAGCAAATCCGTGACGGCGACCTGTCGGCTCGCACGGGACTGCGCGGTGATGACGAGATCGATCAGCTGGGTGAGACCTTCGATGAGATGGCCACTTCGCTCGAGAAGGATATGAAACACGAGAAGCGCCTGACCTCAGACGTTGCACACGAGCTTCGCACGCCGCTTATGGCCATGCTCGCAACGGTCGAGGCCATGCAGGATGGCGTGTATCCCACCGACGATGAGCATTTGGAGACCGTTGCTTCCGAGACGCGTCGCCTGGCTCGTCTGGTGCAGCAGATGCTCGACCTATCGCGTATGGAAAACAGCACGGCTCCGCTCAATCTAGAACCGGTGGACATGGTTCCGTTCGTACGATCGATTGTGAACGGCCAGGAGCGCC
>CAMQPJ010000105.1 GCA_947003675.1 uncultured Collinsella sp.
GTGTTAACCGCTACGTACCGGAGGTGTTCCATGGTTCGTGTCGACATAGAGACCATCGTCATGGCCGCCGGTCCCGTGCCATCGCTTATCGTGCTTCGTGAGCGCTGCGGCAAGTCGGATTCGACGGCGCCCCTGCGTTCGCTTTCCATTCAGACCGGCTCGTTTGAGGCCGCGGCCATTAGCCGTGGTATCGATAGCGGTCGCGCCGAGCGCCCGATAACGCATGACCTGCTGCTTGACACCGTCGATGCCCTGGGCGCCAAGCTCGAGCGCATCGAGATCGTTCGTGCCGAGCCGCCGGTGTTCTATGCGACGATTGTCGTGCTGGTCGATGGTGACGAGCGCAAGATTGACGCCCGCCCCAGTGACGCCATTGCCCTTGCCGTGCGCAGTAATGCCCCCATGTTCGTGGAGGACGACATCATGAATCGCCTGGGTACCGTTTCTGCCCATGCCGAGGAAGTTGACGACGAGCAGGAGTTCGAGAAGTTCGACGAGTTCGTCCATACGCTCTCCCCCGATGATTTCTAAATGTCTGGCACGCGAGCGGAGAGGTCGCTGATGGGTACCCGCGTATCGGCTGAAGCGGCCGCCATCGCGCGTGAAGCCCAGATGCGCTCGGAGGCATCCGAGGCGGCTCGCATCGCCTATGTGACGCAGGCCCGCACGCTTCGCGAGCGCCGCGGCTCCTATATCAAGATGGTTATCATCTCCGCCCTTGTCGCGGTAATCTGTTCTCGTCTTCGTGGTACAGTTGGTGCGCTTGGGTTTTCGATTTCAACAGGCTTGGTAATCTGGGGTGTGGTCGATGCGGTAATGCTGACCAACCAGATCAAGGTACTCGACAAGCGCGCGATGGATATGACGCGCGCCCGCGACGCTGCCGCCAAGATCGCTGCCGAGGCACAAGAACTGTAACGACGCCGGATTCGATGGGAAGGTCTAGAGATGGCACAGGATATGCAGGACGCCGGTAACGTCTCCGCCGAGCTCGACGCCATGGTGTGTGACCTGATTGGCGCGTTCTTGGACGACCTTGCCGCCGGCGAGAATCCGGGCGTAGTTGTGGCGATCGAGGACGCTGCTTCCAACCGCTATCTGGCCGCGCTCGACGAGGATGGCGAGGAGGCGTGTCTCGAGGCCGCCACCAACTTTATCTCCGAGCACAAGATGGGTCTTAAGGACGAGGGCCTGGGCCGCATCGCCCGCTATGCCATCGGCTACACCGGCTGTGTCGAGATTGACGGTGGCTATCACGACGCTCTGCTCGTGAGCTTCTTTGAGACGACGCTCGAGAGCGGCTTTTCGGCATATGTGCTGTATGAGGGCATGGGCGCCGGCGATGGTTTTATGTGGAGCGACCCTGAACCTGCAGGTGAGGAAACCCCTCTCATCTAAAATCGCTAAAATAAACGAGTTTTCGGTAAAAGGCTCAATATTCCCGCTGAGCGTTGTGTTGCTGGGCGGGCCGCATACGTGTGCCGTTTGTATATGGATAGAAGATAGGGGAACTACATGCGCGTAGACAATCTGAGGAACATCGCCATCATCGCCCACGTCGACCACGGCAAGACGACGATGGTCGATAAGCTCCTGCGTGCCACGGACGCCTTCCGTGCCAACCAGCAAGTCGAGGACCGCGTCCTGGACTCTAACGACCAGGAGCGCGAGCGCGGCATCACGATTCTCGCCAAGAACATCTCTATCGAGTACAAGGACGTCAAGATCAACGTCATCGACACCCCGGGCCACGCCGACTTTGGCGGCGAGGTCGAGCGCGTGCTGCGTATGGCCGACGGCGCCCTGCTGCTGGTCGATGCCTTTGAGGGTCCCATGCCCCAGACCCGCTTCGTGCTGCGTCACGCTATCGACACCGGCCTCAAGATCATGATCGTCATCAACAAGATCGATCGTCCAGGTGCCAACCCCGAGAAGGCCTACAACGACTGCCTGGACCTTATGGCCGACCTGGGCGCCACCGACGACCAGCTTGAGTTCGCCATGGAGCACGTGGTCTATGCCAGCGCCATGAATGGCTTTGCCCGCCTTGACCCCAACGACGGCAACATGGACATGTATCCGCTGCTCGATATGATCATCGACGACATGCCCGCGCCCGAGGTTGACGAGAATGCCCCGCTGGCCATGCAGTGCGTGACCATCGACCACTCCAACTTCGTTGGCCGCATCGGTATCGGTCGCGTGTACTCCGGCGCCATTCACCAGGGCGATCAGATTCTGGTCGTGAAGAACGACGGCTCCAGCGCCACCGCTACCGTCAAGCAGCTCTTTACCTTCGACTACCTGGGCCGCACCGAGTGCCAGGAAGTCGGCGCCGGCGATATCGCCGCCGTCGTGGGTATTGACCGCACCGATATCGGCGATGTCTACACCGACCCCGAGAACCCCGTCGAGCTCGAGCCCATCGAGATCGACCCGCCGACCCTGTCCATCGTCTTTGAGGCTTCGACCTCCCCGCTCGTCGGCCGTGACGGCGACATCGTGGGCGCCCGTCAGCTTAAGGAGCGCCTGTTCAACGAGGCCGAGAACAACGTGACCATGAAGATCGAGGAGCTCGAGGACAAGAGCGGCGTCGAGGTCTCTGGCCGCGGCATTCTGCACCTGTCCGTCCTGATGGAGTCCATGCGCCGCGAGGGCTTTGAGTTCCAGGTCGGTCGTCCCCGCGTTCTGTTTAAGAAGGACGAGAACGGTAACAAGCTGGAGCCTGTCGAGCAGGCCGTCGTCGAGTGCCCGGACGAGTACTCGGGCAAGGTCGTCGAGGTCTTCGGTACCTCCGGTGGCATCATGACGAGCATGGACACCTCGGGCATCGTGACCCATCTTGAGTTCAAGATCCCGACCCGCGGCATCATGGGCCTTAAGAACCGCATCATGAACGTCACTCACGGCGAGGGCGTGTTCTACCACACCTTCCTGGAGTATGGCCCCTACGCCGGCGAGATCGGCAACCGTCAGAACGGCGCCATGATCTCCATGACCACCGAGAAGGCCGTTGCCTACGCTCTGGGTACGCTGCAGGAGCGCGGCCAGCTGTTCGTTGAGCCGGGCACCGAGTGCTACGAGGGCATGATCGTGGGCGAGCGCAGCAAGGCCGGCGACATGGTCGTCAACATCGCCCGTACCAAGAACCTGGGCAACCAGCGTTCCTCGACCTCCGATATCTCCGTCCAGCTGGTGCCGCCCCGCACCTTCTCGCTGGAGGAGGCGCTGGAGTACATCGCCGATGACGAGCTGGTCGAGATCACTCCCAAGAACATCCGCCTGCGCAAGCGTCTGCTCAACGCCACCGACCGCAAGAAGGCTGCCGTCCGCGCCGGCCAGGTCAACAAATAAGCGCTGGGGCTTATAACCGCCAACAAGAAAGGGCGTCGACCGCAATGGTCGGCGCCCTTTTTGGTGCAATGGGGTCAGGTTGCTTTGCACCACCACAAAGGTGCCTGGCCCTTTTGTGGTGGTTAGCGGCTAGGCGGAGGGAAGGCCCGGGGTGTTGGCGGTCTGCTGCGGCTTGAGGTGGGCGTTGCGCCAGATGATCTGGATAACGTAGCCGAGCATAAAGACAAAGGCCACGCCGCTGATGAAGCCGCCGATGAGGGGAAGTCCTGTGAGGGCGCCTGCGGCCACACCGCCGACGGCTGCCATGGCGTAGCGGTTCTGGTTATGTCCGACCATGCGAGCGATCGCGCAGCCCGCAAAAGCGGTGGAGACCAGCGCGATGCCGATAACGCCGCATAAGAGGGTTCCGGCAAGCGACAGGCCAGCGATGGAGATAATCAGCAGTAGGACGGCGGGGACGATAGCGATCGTGCCCAGAAGACCGCTCACCCACAGGGGCGTGGGGTGCTGGTGGAGCATTCCGGCGGCGCTGGCGGTCGCACGCGGAAAGGCGAGCTCGAGCAGCAGGGCGACAAAGCAGGTCGACAGGGCTGCGGCCACGATGCCGCCGACGATATCGTTAACCGTCGTGGCGGCGCTTTCGTTTTCGGTACGGTCGATCTTGAGCGCGCCGACCTCGGCTCCTGCGGCGCGCTCGGGGTCCTCGGAAACATGGGCGTTCACCGTGCCGGTGATGTGAGCGTTTTTGCCCAGGATGAGTTTGTCGGCCCAGACCTCGACATCGCCGTCGACGATGCCGTCGATGGTTACCGTACTGCCCGCGAGTGCTGCCGACTTGGCAGAGCCGCGCAGGGCAACCGTCTCGCCCATCGCGTAA
Organism: uncultured Collinsella sp.; assembly: GCA_947003675.1. Classification (GTDB taxonomy): domain Bacteria; phylum Actinomycetota; class Coriobacteriia; order Coriobacteriales; family Coriobacteriaceae; genus Collinsella. Next base: position 4,232 of record CAMQPJ010000105.1, read on the forward strand.
AAACAGTTGGCGGCGCTACCGGTGTTGAGCACGACATGCTGACCGGCTACCGTCACGCTGCCATCGATTGCGGTTTTGGAGATATCGATGGTGCGCGCCGCCAGGCGAACGGCGCCGCCCACAGTGCAGTCGCGAATCGACAAGCTCTCGCCTGCCGCGATAATATCGCGACCGATGGAAGCGTCGTCTAGGTTAAGGCTTTGGCCGGCCCAGTACAGGTCGCCTTCGACGCCAGACGGATTTGAGTCAACTTCGGTTGCGAGCACGTTGCCCGCGGTGTCTGTGCCGGCGAACGACGTCGTGGGAAGCGCGGTTAGCGCAAGTGCAATCAGTGCGAATAGGAGGGCGATGCGGCCACGCGTTTTACGGCGTCGGGACGACGGTGCTAGGTTGCAAGGCATAGTGAATCCTTCGTTAGATACTCGACATGTATCTAACAGGGTACCCAACGCGCGGGCGCTCTAAAAGAACCTCTCAGTTGCATTTCGGGGACGAGTCCGCGCTAGCTATTTTTTGCGATGCAAGAAGCGCGCGATGTCTTCTTCGGTGGGGCTTTTGATGTCAAAGCGCAGCGAGAGCCAGCGCAGACCCATGGTCACGACAACGCATACGACCAGCGCGGCGACATTGCTCATGATGCCGCTCATAACGAGACACACATAGCTTGTCGATCCGGCGATGGCTGCGATGGCATAAAAGTTAGTACGTTGGAAAATGCCCGGAACCACGCCCATAAAGCCGTCGCGCAACATGCCGCCACCCACCGCGGTGAAGAAGCCCATCATGATGCATACGGCCGGCGCAAAGCCATAAACCAGTGCTTTGTCCGCCCCAGTGGCGGCGTAGATGCCGACCGAGATGATGTCGAGCAATGGGATGAGTTTCTCGGGTTTATCGACGATTGCCGGGAAGATGTAGATGATGGCCGCCGTGGCAATGGAAAGTGGGAGTGCCATCGGCTGGTTGAGGATGTAGACGTTGCCGACTTGCAGCGTCATATCGCGCAAAAGACCGCCGCCCAGACCGCAGACCACCGCGAGCGCGACCGCGCCCACCAGGTCGAGCTTATGCTCGCGCGCAACCAGCACGCCCGAGATCGATGCAGCGACAACGGCGAACATCTCGAGCCAAAAGGGGATAGCGACCATGGCATCCGAGGCATGTGAAGTAACGGTTATAGCGGCGACGACGGGCAAGATGGGGTCCTTTGAGTTACGGGTTTGAACAATGC
>CAMQPJ010000106.1 GCA_947003675.1 uncultured Collinsella sp.
CCCCCCCCCCCACCCCCCCCCCCCCCCCCCCCGCCCGGCCGGCCCGCCCTGGCTTCCAGGTTGTGGCGGATGTAAAACGGGGGGGCCGCCCGTGTGGGGGGGCCACGTTTTGTTTGGGGCGACACGTTTTTGTTATGGGGGATTCATTTGAGCCCCCATAGTTGTGTTCACGTTCGGGAACATAGCGCCAATTGCCTTAGCTATGTTCACGTTCGGGAACATTGCCGTCCGCACCGCAAGACGGCCCGACTACTCGAAATATTGGAACTTGTTGGTTGAGAAGGCGAATGTTACGACGAAGCCTTCGCCCGGCTCCGATGCCGCGGTGACGTCGATGCCCATCTTGGAGCACAGGCGCGCCACCAGATAGAGACCGATGCCCGTTGCGCGCTTGGTGGTGCGGCCGTTGTCGCCGGTAAAGCCCTTCTCGAACACGCGCGGCAGGTCTGCCGCACACACGCCGCAGCCGTTGTCCGCGACGGTAAGCTCGATGCGCTCGCTTGCCAGACCCTCGTCCAGCAACGCACCCGAAAACACGATCTTTGCGCCGTCCTCACGCGCATATTTAATGCTGTTCTGAATGAGCTGGCCCAGAATAAACTCGAGCCACTTCTCGTCGGTAAAGACCTCGAAGTCGAGGTTCTCGCACACCGGGGCCACATGCGCCGCAATGAGCTCGCGCACGTTGGCTTTAATCGCGCCCGTCACCAAGGTCTTGAGATCCCAGCGGCGAATCAGGTAGTCGCGCTCCACGACTTCCGAGCGCGCGTAGTACAGCGCCTGGTCGATATAGCGCTCCACGCGGGCAAGTTCGCGTGCCAGGTCGTCCACGCGCGACAGGTCGTCTTCGCTGCTGTCCAGGTTTTCCAAAATCAGGTGAGCCGCCGCCAGGGGCAGCTTGGCCTCGTGGACCCAGCTCTCGATATAGTCGCGATAGTCATCGGTCTGACGCCTGCCTTCGGCAACCTCGTCGCAGGCGGCTTTGCCCACCCGGCGCAAGACCTCGTATTCGAGCTCGCCCTCGGCATAGGTCGGGCATTGCACCATCTCCTGCACCCATGCGGGACTCTCGAGCTCCTCTGCCGCGCGCTCCAACTGACGCAGAAAACGGCGACGGCGAGCGTACTCGATCACGATGCCGAGCATACCAAAGATAAAGGACACGCCAACCGCCACGACCACGATAGAAACGGGTGCACCGGCGACCGTCAGCACAAAGCAGCTCAGCAGCACGCCGCACGTCCACACGGCAACGGGAAGCAGCGCGTCTTTAAAGAACTTGGCAAACGACATAGCCGGCCCCTAGACCGAATAGCCTTGGCCGCGGTGCGTCGTCAAATACCCCTTGATGCCGATTTTTTCGAGCGTGGTGCGCAGGCGGTTGATGTTGACGGTGAGCGTATTGTCGTCCACGAAGGCGTCGGAGTCCCACAGGTCCTGCATGATGGCCGAGCGCGAGACGATCTTGCCCGCACGGCTCAGAAGCAGCGAGAGAATACGCAGCTCGTTTTTGGTGAGCTCGGTACTGGTACCGGTCTGCATGTTGGTGACCATGGAGCGAGCGAGATCGAGCTCCAGGCCCTTGTGGACAAGCGTGCTGCGCTCGCCCGCCGCCGCGGTGCGACGCAGCAAGGCATTGATGCGCGCCACGAGCACACGGGCGCTATAGGGCTTGGGAACAAAGTCGTCCGCGCCGAGCGTCATGGCCATGACCTCGTCGATCTCGGTCGTGCGCGACGTGAGGACGATGATGGGAACCTCGGATTCGCGGCGAACCTCGTGGCAGATATGCTGGCCGTCCTTGACGGGAAGCGTGAGGTCGAGCAGCACCAGGTCGGGCGCGGTGGCGAGAATATCGCGCGAGACATGCTCAAACGATTCGCAGGCCTCGATTTCAAACCCGGCGCGGGCAAGGATGTCGATAAGTTCACGACGAATGGGCTCGTCGTCCTCAACGACATAGATCAGCGCCATGGATTCCGCTCCCCTCTTGGTTGTCTTGCCACCATTATGGCTGCGAAACTGCAGGTGCGCGCCACGCACGTCGCCAAGGTGACAGAACTGTTCGCGAGCGGGGGCGTTTTGTCCGCCTTACGCTCGCGACGGGAACGGGAACCAAAATGATTTTTATCCCCGTCCCAGAATAATCATTTAGCGGCGGGCACGGAGCTTTTCGTAGCCTTCGGCGAAGAAGGTGACCATAGCAGCGTCCGCCTCAGCGGCATCGGTATCGTCGGCAGGGACCACGCCGTGCTCGTCGCTCACCAGGAACAGCGCACCCTTGAGCTGAGCGGGGATGTCTACGCGCGTGACCGGGATGTCCTTGGTCTGGGCCAGCTGTTCAATGAGCGTCGCCGTGCCGCACAGGCACTCGTCCGCTGGTGCCACAAAGGCAAGCTCGCCGTTATCGACGGCGGCGAGTAGCTCGGGCGCCACGCCGGTTTCGTCGGCCTCGGAGCGGGCCTCGGCGGAGCGGGCACGTAGCGCCTTGGCCGACGTATCGGCTAGCGGCTCGTACTCCCCCACCGTCATGGCGGCGTTGCCGTTGACGTCGATCACCAGCATGAGCACGCCGTCGCGTGCGGTGTAATCGCCCTCGGCAAGCGACCACTCAACGTGCTGCTTGGCCCAGCTGAGCATGTTATGGGTAAGCGGCTCGCCCTGCACCAAGCGCTCGGACAGTGCGCGAATGTGGCGGTTGAGCATGGGCACCTTTTTATTGGACATGCGCCAACGGCAGACAAGCGCGGGCTTGTCGAGCGTAAACTTCTCGACCGCCTCCTGATTGGCGCAAAAGTCCTCGTACGCACGCTGATCCTCGGCATTGCCAAACAGCTCGGCATCATCAATCTGGGGCATGGTCATACCTTTCGTGTTAGTCATTCCGTCCTCTTATACCAAAAAGACGGCCCTCCAAACGGAGCAGCCGTCTTTTGCAGAGATTATTTTGTCCCAAGGCGGAACTTAGTGGCGGAAATGCCTGGCGCCGGTGAAGACCATCGCAATACCATGCTCGTTGCAAGCCTGGATGCTCTCGTCGTCGCGCTTGGAGCCGCCGGGCTGGATGATGCAGGTCACGCCGTGTGCAGCAAGCACGTCGACATTGTCGCGGAACGGGAAGAACGCGTCGCTTGCACAGGCAAAGCCGCCCTTCTCCACGCCCTCGCGCTCGCAGAAGTCCTCGGCGCGCTCGCAGGCAAGCAGCGCAGAGTCAACGCGGTTAGGCTGACCCGGGCCCATGCCAATGCCGGCCTTACCCTTGGAGACCAGGATGGCGTTGGACTTAACGCCCTTGCAGACCTTCCAGGCAAACTCGAGCTCGGCCATCTCGGCGTCGGTGGGCTTGCGGTCGGTGGGGAACGTAAAGGTCGCGGGATCCTCGGTTACGTGGTCGACTTCCTGCACCAGCATGCCGCCGTCGATGGAGCGCAGCTCCACCTGGGCGCCGTGGTCCACGCCGCCGGTGGCCAGCACGCGCAGGTTGGGGCGCTTGGCCATGCGCTCGAGCGCCTCGTCGGTGTAGCTCGGGGCGATGATAACCTCGACGAACTGCTTGTTCTGATCGGCAAAGTGCTCGACCAGCTCATAGGGAACCTCGCGGTTGCAGGCGATGATGCCGCCGAAGGCGCTCTTGGGATCGCAGGCGAAGGCGCGGTCGTAAGCAGACGTAATGTCCTCGGCAACGGCGGAGCCGCAGGGGTTCTGGTGCTTGAGAATCACGCAGGCCGGCTCGTCGAACTCGCGGACCAGGTTCCAAGCGGCATCGGCATCCAGATAGTTGTTGTAGCTGAGCGGCTTGCCCTGGATCTGCTCGGAGCCAACGAGCGGGAACTGCGAGCTCGCGGTGTTCTCGCAGCCCTCGGCAAAGCGGTAGACCGTAGCCTTCTGCTGCGGGTTCTCGCCATAGCGCAGGTCGTCGACCTTCTCCAGCGAGATCTCGAGCTTGGCAGAGGTGTCCGCCACGTCGCTTGCCTGGGCGGCAAGCCAACGGGAGATAGCCGTGTCGTAGGCGGCGGTGGTCTGGTAGACCTTCACCTGCAGGCGACGACGGGTGGAAAGCGTGGTGCAGCCACCGGTCTCGTGCATCTCGGCCAGGACGGCATCATAGTCGGCCGGGTCGGAAATGACGGTAACGCTCGTGGCGTTCTTGGCAGCAGAGCGCAGCATGGAGGGACCGCCGATGTCAATGTGCTCGATGGCGTCCGCGAAGGTGACCTCGGGATTGGCGACGGTCTTCTCGAACTCGTACAGGTTGACGACGACTAGATCGATCAGCTTAATGCCGTGCTGAGCGGCCTCCTGCATGTGCTGCTCGGAATCGCGGCGGGCCAGCAGCGCGCCGTGAACCTTGGGGTGCAGGGTCTTAACGCGGCCGTCCATCATCTCGGGATAGCCCGTGAACTCCTCGATGGGGGTTACGGGAACGCCCGCGTCCTCGATGGCACGAGCCGTGCCGCCCGTAGAGATGATCTCGACGCCAAAGTCATCGACCAGCGTCCGTGCGAAATCGACGACGCCCGTCTTATCGGTAACCGAGATCAACGCGCGTGCGATCTTCACATCAGATCCCATGCAGTCCTCCTGTCTGGTACGCCGCCGTGCTCTGTGAGTCGGTGATACGTCGATCTGCAGCGCTCGCGCAGCGGCATTGAAAATACTGATTTAATGTAGCGCATCGAGCGCATCGATGCACCCCGCAACGGGCGCATGTGCAGAAAAAGTTTGCACGCGGAGGGGATGGGCACAGTACCGGGCACGGTGAGTTCATGGAACACAGGGGCACCATAATTAGATGCCAATGGCGTGGTAGAACTGTGCTCGATATGCATCCGCAAAAGAAAGAGGCACCATGGTCTCGCGGGTTCTCTACCGACCGTTTGATACCGAAGACTTCGACGCCATCGCGCTGATTCTGCAGCAGCTTTGGCATAACAATTCGGATAACGATGAGTACAACCGCCTTGAGGCCGCGTGCGACCTCGCCTACTGCCTTTCGTCGTCGACGTTTTCACAGGTTGCCGTAATCGACGGTCAGGCGCGTGGCATTTCGCTCGCGCGTGCGGGACAGAGCTCCGGCGCCACTATCAACGAGCATTGGATGGATACCGAACGCGCGCTGCTATCGCAGATGCGTGAGCTGGAGCCTGATGCCTGCGCCGAGTATCTCTCGTTTGTGCGCGCAACCATCCGAACCAACAACCGCCTGCTCGAGAGCAGCCCGTTGCCGCACGACAACGAGGTCACGCTGCTTGCCGTGGATCGCGATGTCCATGGCCTGGGCGTTGGCACGGTTCTGCTCGATGCCGCGGTCTCGCACCTATCCTCGCTTGGAGCGACGAGGGCGCACCTGTACACCGACTCCAACTGCTCGTGGAAGTTCTACGAGCTGCACGGCTTTAAGCGCACGGCCACGCACCGCGCCAACCGCGAAGAGCGCCGCCACG
>CAMQPJ010000107.1 GCA_947003675.1 uncultured Collinsella sp.
CTGATCACGTTGAGGGTCACGCCCTGCTCGTTAAAGTAGCCGATGGTCTCGGCCGCCGAGGTACGAATCTCGTCGCGGATGGTCACAAATCCCACGGGCTCGGCCTCGCCCACCATATCCCCATCGGGCGTAAAGCCGTCCACGCGCGCCACCACGAGCACGCGGCAGGTATCGGCAAGCTCGGCGACACGGTTCTCGACCTGGGCAAACGCACGATCAGAGAGCACAAATTGCGCGGCGCCCATTACGTAGGAGCCCTGCGCAAAAGAAGCGCCGCTCCATTTTTTAGACGACGAGAATGGAATGACCGACAGCGGCTCGGACACCTCGACCGGGCGATCGGCGTAATAGTTGAGCAGCGCCTGGCAGGTCTCGTTGGCATCGGCCGAAGTCGCACGTGCCACGTTAGCCAGCGCAAAATCGAGCACTGTGGTATCGACGGGAACAGCCGCCTCGTCCGAGTCCACGCCAAAGCCAACACCCTCAACAGGCAGCGGATACGTGCCCTCGACCTCCATACGGCCCGACGTGATGGTGCCCGTCTTGTCCAGGCACAGCACGTCGACGCGAGCGAGTGTCTCGATGCAGTAGAGCTGCTGTGCCAGCACCTTGCGGCGGGCCAGGCGCACCGTGGCGATGGCGAGCACCGACGAAGTCAGCAGCACCAGGCCTTGCGGGATCATACCCAGCAGGGCGCCCACCGTGGACAGCAGCGCCGACGAAGGCACATGACCGGCCAACAGCTCGGAGAAGCACCACGAAAGCGCGCTATCGCCCGGGGTTCCCGCGGCATCCCACAGCTCGCTCACACTCGAGGCAAACAACGCCAAACCGAGCGGGATCATGATGATGCTCGCAAAGCGCACGATGGCGTTCAGCGCGTTCATGATCTCGGAATTAACCTTTTTGACGTACTTGGCCTCGTTATTAATTTTGGCCACGTAGTTGTCGGCGCCGACATGGATCACGCGGGCGCGCAGCAGGCCCGAGTCGATAAAGCTGCCGCTCATGAGCTCAGAGCCTGGCTGTTTCTTAATAAGGTCGCTCTCGCCCGTCAGCAGGCTCTCGTTCACGAGCGCCTCGCCCGACACCACCACGGCGTCGGCGGGAATCTGGTCGCCGCGCCCCAAGCGGATGATGTCGTCGAGCACGATCTGGTCCAGGCCGAGCTCCACCTCGGCGCCGTCGCGCACCGCGATGGCCTTCTTGGAGGTCAGCAGCGTGAGCTTATCGACCATCTTCTTGGAACGCATGGACTGAATGACGCCAATAGCGGTGTTCAAGAACACCACGAACAGGAACGTCAGATTCTTAAACGAACCGGTCAAAATGACCAGGAAAGCCAAGATCACGTTGATCAAATTGAACAGCGTGCAGAGGTTCTCGATGATGAGCTCTTTGACCGACTTGGTCTTGAATTCCATGTTGCGGTTGATTTTACCGGCGGCGATACGCTCCTCGACCTCGGCGGTTGAGAGCCCGCGCTCGATATCCGTTGCTGCCATACCACGTCCCATCACGTCGCGTCGGTATAAGAAAACCGCCCGGACCATGCGAGGTTCGGACGGTCTTACGTTCGATGGTGCCCCATGTTGGATTCGAACCAACGGCCTTCTGCTCCGGAGGCAGACGCTCTAATCCCCTGAGCTAATAGGGCCAACGGTTGGCATTATACCCAAGTGCACCACGGGCTATCAAAATAAAAGAAAAAGCTTTGCAATTCCGAGGAAGACGCGGCGCAACGGCCCACTTTAGAAGGCAAAAGCGAGTCAGATAGTATAAACTCTCATGCACATATATAACGGCTCGCGATGCGGGCCGTTTTTGCAAGGGTTATCCATCGAGGTGAGAGGCACACCATGATTGCGATTTTAAAGCAGAGCGCCAGCGACGAGGCCGTCAGCCATATCGTCAGCTGGATTGAGAAAAAGGGCCTGAAGACCGACGTCTCGCGCGGCGAGAACGAGACGATCATCGGCCTGGTGGGCGATACGACCAAGATCGACCCGTTCCTGCTCGAGTCCATGGACGTCGTCGAGCGAGTGCAGCGCGTCTCCGAGCCGTTCAAGCGTGCCAACCGCAAGTTCCACCCCGAGGACTCCATCATCGACTGCGGCCACGGCGTCAAGATCGGCGGCGACCAGTTCCAGGTCATCGCCGGCCCGTGCTCCGTCGAGGGCGACAACCTCATCCGCATCGCCCGCCGCGTGAAGGCCGCCGGCGCCACGATGCTGCGCGGCGGCGCCTACAAGCCCCGCACCTCCCCGTACGCCTATCAGGGCATGGGTCCCGCCGGCCTGGACCTGTTGTGCGAGGCATCCGCCGAGCTCGACATGCCGATCGTCACCGAGATCATGGACCCGCGCGACGTGCAGGTCTTCCTCGACAAAAAGATCGACGTCATGCAGATTGGCGCTCGCAACGCCCAGAACTTCCCCCTGCTCAAAGAGGTCGGCAAGACGCAGACCCCGATCCTGCTCAAGCGCGGAATGTCCGGCACCGTCGACGAGTTGCTCATGGCAGCCGAGTACATCATGAGCGAGGGCAACGACAACGTCATCCTGTGCGAGCGCGGAATCCGCACCTTCGAGACCCGCACCCGCAACACCTTCGACCTCAACGCCGTGCCGGTGCTGCACCACCTGTCGCACCTGCCCGTCGTCGCCGACCCCAGCCACGCCACCGGTTACACCCGCTATGTTGAGCCCATGGCGCTCGCCGCGACTGCCTGCGGCGCCAACGGTCTGGAGATCGAGGTCCACGACGACCCGAGCCACGCTTGGTCCGATGGTGCTCAGGCCCTCACCCCCGACCAGTTTGACGACACCATGCGCCGCATCCGCGCCATCCGCGAGGTCGTCTGTCAAGAGACCGTTCAGGAGTAGGCCATGGGTACGGTGAGAAACGCACGCGTTAACCAGGGTGGCCCCAAATGCGCCGGTATCGTGGGCCTGGGCCTCATCGGCGGCAGCTTTGCCCGCGGCTATGCGCAGGCGGGCGTCCGCGTGCTGGCCTGGGACCCCGATGACGACGTCATGACGGCCGCCAGCATGGGCACCGTTGCCGGCGAGCTCAACGACGAGACGCTCGGCGAGTGCGACATCATCGTCCTGGCATGCTACCCCGAGGCCTGCATCGAGTGGCTCGAGGCGCACGCCCAGGCACTCGCCGACGCCACCGACACCGAGGCCATCATGGGCCCCGTGGTGATCGACACCGTGGGCGTCAAGGGTATCGTGTGCGAGCGCGCCTTTGAGCTTGCCCGCGAGCACGGTTTTTACTTTGTAGGCGCACATCCCATGGCGGGCACGCAGTTCTCGGGCTACGCGCATTCCCGCGCCGACCTGTTCCAAGGCGCACCGCTCGTGCTCGTACCGCCCGCAGTGGACGACGCACTTAAGCTTGAGCTTTTGGGCCAGGTGCGCGAGATGGTACGCCCCTTAGGCTTTGGCAAGTTCAGCGTAACGAGCGCCGCCGAGCACGACCGCGTCATCGCCTTTACGAGCCAGCTCGCGCACGTCGTCTCCAACGCCTATGTAAAGAGCCCGACCGCTCAGGTCCACCACGGCTTTTCGGCGGGCAGCTACCGCGACCTCACCCGCGTAGCACACCTCAATCCGCAGATGTGGTCCGAGCTCATGATCGACGACGCCGATGCACTCGCCTTCGAGATTGACCATCTGATCGAATCGCTCGGCGCCTACAGTCGCGCCCTTAAGGACCGCGACCAGCGCTATCTGGAGAATCTCCTTGCCGAGGGCGACCGCATCAAGCGCGCGCTCGACGACGAGGCCTCCCACTAGACCACCCATCACGCCAGGTCGAAAGGACCGAAGCTTATGGCGATTACCATCGATATCGACACCGCACGCCCCTACCAGGTGCATGTGGGCACGTTTTTACTGGAGCAGGCGGGCCCACTCGTCCGCGCCACCGCTGGCGGATCGCGCGCCGTCATCGTGACGGACACCAACGTAGGTCCCCTCTACCAAATGCCCGTTAAGCAGAGCCTGGAGGCCGCAGGCTACGAGGTGAGCATCTGCACCTTCGAGGCCGGCGAGGCCCATAAGCGTGCCGAGACCTATGTTGCCATTTTGGAGTTTGTGGCCGAGCACGAGCTTTCGCGCTCCGACGTGATCGTGGCACTCGGCGGCGGCGTCGTGGGCGACGTGGCGGGCTTTGTGGCCGCCACCTACATGCGCGGCTGCAAGTTTGTGCAGATTCCCACAAGCCTGCTCGCCATGGTGGATTCGTCGGTCGGCGGGAAGACGGCCATCGACCTGGCAGCCGGCAAGAACCTGGCCGGCGCCTTTTGGCAGCCGAGCGTGGTCATCGCCGACGTGGGGTGCCTGGCCACCCTCACGCCCGAGCAGTTCGCCGACGGCTGCGGCGAGGTCGTCAAGCACGCCGTGATCGCCGACCCGGAGCTTTTCGCCGAGCTGGAGAAGACCCCGCTCACGCTTGAGCTGCTGAACCGCGACGTGGCCCGTGTGGCGCTCATCATCGCCCGCAATATCGACATTAAGCGCGCCGTGGTCGTTGCCGACGAGCGCGAAACCAATCAGCGCAAGCTTCTCAACTTTGGTCACAGCGCCGGGCACGCCGTCGAAGCCTGCGAGCACTTTGAGCTCGGCCACGGCAACTGCGTGTCCATCGGCATGGGCATCATCACGCGTGCCGCAGCCCTGCATGGCGTTTGCGATGCCGAGCTGCCCGATCGTATTGAGGAGCTCTGCGCCCGCCACGGCCTCAAGACCCGCTGTGACCTAGATGCCGATGCCGTCTTTGCCGAGGCGCTCCACGACAAAAAGCGCGCGGGCGACACCATCGACCTGGTAATTCCGCACGACATTGGCCGTTGCAGCATCGACCGCACGCCGCTTTCCACCTTCCACGATTTGATTGCCGAGGGCCTCGGCCAGAAGGGAGACGTTTCCGCATGTTAGCCCGCATCACCCCGTCCCCACTCAAGGGCACCGTTCCCGCCATCGCATCCAAATCGATGGCGCATCGCCTCATCATCTGCGCCGCGCTTGCCAACGGCGAGACGCACGTTGCCTGCAACACGACCTGCGCCGATATCGAGGCCACGGTGCGCTGCCTCACGGCGCTCGGCGCCCGCATCGAAACCGTCGAGGACGGCTTCCAGGTCCACCCCACCATGAAGAGCATTGAATTTGGCCTGCTCAAGGCCCTTGCCGGCGGCACGCTCGACTGCGGCGAGAGTGGCTCCACGCTGCGCTTTATGCTGCCTGTCGCCTGCGCGCTGGGTGCGGAGGCCACCTTCGTGGGCCAAGGCCGCCTGGGCGCCCGCCCGCTCTCCCCGCTTTCGGACGAGATCATCGCCGCCGGTTGCGACCTGCAGGGCCTGGGCGGTTTTCCGCTCAAGACGAGCGGCCGCATGCGCCCGGGCACCTTTGTGCT
>CAMQPJ010000108.1 GCA_947003675.1 uncultured Collinsella sp.
GCGCGAAGGCTGGCGCTTTGAGCTCGTGGGTTCGCGTCTGGACGATCTGCTTTCCGGCAATATGGGGCTCACCGTGAAGGACGGAAAGATTGAACTGTTATAGGGAAGCCTAGCCGGCTGAGTGGGTAGAATGCCTCCAACGTGTAACTCGATTCGGAGGAATTCGCATGCCTTATTACTATGGATACGGCTTTGGCATTGACCCGCTGTACCTGCTGGTTGTTCTTGTCTGCACGGTGCTTGGCCTTGCCGCGCAGAGCTATATCAACTCGACGTACAAGACGTGGTCCAAGGTGCGCTCGGACGGCGATACGGGTGCCACGGTCGCTCGCCGCATGCTCAATGCCAACGGTTGTAGCGCCGTGGGCATCAAGGGCATTGCCGGCGAGCTCACCGATCATTACAACCCGCAGGACAACAACCTGTATCTGTCGGATGCCAACCGTTCGGGCGGGTCGGTCGCAAGCGTTGCCGTCGCCTGTCACGAGGCGGGCCATGCCGCCCAGCGCCAAAGCGGCTATGCCATGATGAAGGTACGCACCGCTTTGGTCCCCGTCGTCAACTTTACCCAGAACACCTGGACGATCGTGCTGCTCATGGGCTTGTTCATGAACATCGCGGGACTCACGACCCTCGCGCTGGTCTTCTTCTCGTTTAGTGTGCTGTTCCAACTCGTTACGCTGCCGGTCGAGATTGATGCCAGTCGCCGCGCCGTGGCGTATATCGAGCAGTCGGGCATGAGTTCCAAGCAGGTCAACGGTGCCAAGAAGGTGCTGACGGCAGCCGCGCTCACCTACGTGGCGGCGGCGCTCACTTCGATCATCCAACTGCTCTACCTTATGGCTCGTTACAACAGAAACTCCAACCGATAACAAATAGGGCAGGCAGGCGCCGCGGGGATTCGTGTCCTCGCGGCGCTGTACTATGTGTTGGACTTGAATTTGCGCAGGGCCGGAGCCCGTGTGCACGATGACGAAAGGAGGCTGCGTGGCAGGCTGGAATCTAACCGGCAATGCCGTTTCCGCCGAGTTCGACGGTTCGGACGAGCAGGAGCGCAAAGAGCTCAGCGTGAGCCAGGCGGTGGAGATTGCCGCTGGCGCGCTCGATGCGATTCCGCAGCTGAGCGTTCTGGGCGAGGTCACGGGTTTTCGTGGTCCCAATGCCCGAAGCGGCCACTGCTACTTCCAAATCAAGGACGACTCGGCGGCCGTCGACTGCATCATCTGGAAGGGCGCCTACCTTAAGCGCACCTTCGATCTGCGCGACGGCATGCAGGTAAGCTTTAAGGGCAGCTTCAATCTCTACAAGCCTACGGGTCGCATGAGCTTCGTCGCCCGCTCGTTCTCGCTGGCGGGGGAGGGCTTGCTGCGTCAGCAGGTGGCTCAGTTGGCCGAAAAGCTACGCCGCGAGGGCCTGATGGACGAAGCGCGCAAGCGCCGCATCCCGGTGTTTTGCTCGCGCGTGGCGGTTGTCACCTCGCTTTCGGGCGCCGTGATCGACGACGTCAAGCGTACGCTGCGCCGTCGCAACCCGCTCGTCGAGCTTGTCTGCGTGGGCGCAAAGGTCCAGGGCGAGGGCGCGCCGGCAGAGCTTATTGAAGGCTTGCGCCGCGCCGCTGCCATTACGCCGGCGCCCGATTGCATTTTGCTTGTCCGTGGCGGCGGCTCCTTCGAGGACCTCATGACCTTTAACGACGAGGAGCTTGCCCGTGCGGTGGCGGCTTGCCCCGTGCCCGTGGTGACCGGCATTGGCCATGAGCCCGATACCTCGATTTGCGACATGGTGAGCGACCGTCGCGCCTCCACGCCAACGGCAGCGGCAGAATCGGTGGCGCCGGCTATGACGGAGTTGGCCGACGTGCTCGAGACGCGCCATCAGCGTCTGGGCGTCGCGATGGCCTCGATGATCGGGTCGGATCAGGTCGATCTGGAAATGCTCGACCAGCGCGGTCGTCGTGCCTGGGATACCTATACGGCTCGTCTGGGCGACGCGCTCGATGCGGCCGCATGCCGCCCGTGCCTCAACGATCCGACGTTTATGGTCGAGCGTCGCGAGTCTGATCTTGCCCTGACGGCCGATCGTCTGTCCGGCGCCATAGCGCGCTCGGTCGGGACATTCCGCTCCAACTTCGAGCGTCTGCCCGAGCGCTTGGTCGCAAGCACCTCGGGGCTCGATGGCAAGCGTCATGCGCTCACGCTTGCGAGTTCCCGTCTGGAGCATCAGGGACGTACGATGCTCAGCAAACCCGCGTCCGACCTGGGCCGAGCTGCCGCGTCGCTCGATGCCTTGTCGCCGCTCAAGGTTCTTGCCCGCGGCTATTCCATTGCATATAGCGAAGCCGGTGTGGCTACGAGCGCCAAGACCTTTAAGCCAGGCGACGCCATCCGCGTGCGCATGGCAGACGGCAACGTGGCGGCAACGGTCGATACGGTCGAGTAGTCCGCGTTTCATAGCGATAAACCTTTAGGAAAGGAAACAGATATGGCAGAGAAAACCCCGGTCGAGCAGCTTACGTACAAGCAGGCTTCGCAGGAGTTGGAGCTCATCATCCGCAGCTTGGAGTCGGGCGATATGGAGCTCGAGGAGTCGCTCGAGAGCTATACCCGCGGCGTCGAGCTCCTCAAGAGCCTGCGCACCCGCCTGTCCGATGCCGAGCAGAAGGTCTCGGTGCTTCTTAAGGACGTCGACGGCAACGACGTGCTCGCCGACGGCGAAGCCGCTAACACCGACGATAACCTCTCGTTCTAACCATCTCGACCAAATATAATTACCTTGGTCTGTGAGAAAGGAACCAACCATGTGTGATTGCATCTTCTGCAAAATCGCCAACCACGAGATCCCCTCGACCGTTGTCTATGAGGACGATCAGGTCATCGCGTTCGACGACCTCAATCCCCAGGCGCCGGTCCACACGCTCGTGATCCCCAAGAAGCACTACAGTGACATCGCCGACAACGTGCCGGCCGAGACCATGGGCGCCATGGCTCACGCCATCCAGGAGGTCGCCAAGGCCAAGGGTCTGGAGGACGGTTTCCGCGTCATTTCCAACAAGGGCGTCAACGCCGGTCAGACCGTCATGCACTTCCACATGCACGTCCTCGGCGGCAAGAACCTGGGCGAGAACCTCATCTGAGGACGCTTCTTCCGTGTAATGAAGCGAAAGCTCGGGCACCGATAACTTATATATCAACGCAATAAACCCGAGCGCGAGGGCGTTTGGGTTTATTATTGAAGCGTATGTAACCTGGCGGCGCCACACCGCCTGTTAGTAGGGAGACACATGAACGTTCTGGTCGTCAACGCAGGATCTTCGACCCTCAAGTATCAGGTCATCGATACCAAGTCCCACAAGGTGTCCGCAAAGGGCTCCTGCGAGCGCGTCTGCTTTACCGGCGGTACCTTCACCCACGCTGCTAACGGTTCCAAGAAAGTGACCGAGAACATCGAGTTCCCCGACCACAAAGTCGCCATCGAGGTCGTCCTGAAGGACCTCGAGGCCAACGGCGTCAAGATCGAGGGCATCGGCCACCGTATCGTTCAGGGCGGTTGGTACTTCGGCGATTCCTCCCTCGTCGACGAGGACGTCCTCGCCAAGATCCGCGAGGTCGCTCCGCTCGCCCCGCTGCACAACAACCCCGAGGCCAACGTTATCGAGTACTGCCTCGAGCAGTATCCCGACCTGCCCAACGTCACGGTCTACGACACTGCTTTCCACTTCAATATGCCCGAGGTCGCCAAGACCTACGCCCTGCCCAAGGACGTCTGCGACAAGCTGCACATCCGTAAGTACGGCGCCCACGGCACCAGCTACCGCTACATCTCCAAGAAGGTTGCCGAGATGACCAACGGCGAGGCTCGCAAGGTCGTCGTGTGCCACATCGGTTCCGGCGCTTCCCTGTGCGCCATCGAGGACGGCAAGTGCATGGACACCACCATGGGCTTGACGCCGCTCGACGGTGTCATGATGGGCACCCGCTGCGGCTCCATCGACCCTGCTACCGTGTGCTACCTGCAGCGCGAAGGTGGCTACACCTTCGACGAGGTCGACGAGATGATGAACAAGAAGTCCGGCCTTTTGGCTGTGACCGGCGGCAAGACCAACGACTGCCGCAACGTCGAGGAGCTCGCCGCTGCTGGTGACCCCGAGGCCCAGCTCGCCTTCGATATGTTCGTTTACAAGATTGCCGCCAAGGCTGCCGAGATGGCCACTTCCATGTGCGGCATGGACACCCTGGTCTTTACCGCCGGCATCGGCGAGCACGCTCCGGCTGTCCGCGCCGGCGTGGCCGATCGTCTGGCCTTTATGGGCGTCAAGATGGACCATGCCCGCAACGCTCTGCGTGGCGACGGCGCTTGGTGCCTGTCCGCCAAGGATTCCAAGGTCAAGATCTTCGTCATCCCCACGGATGAGGAGTTCATGATCGCCTCCGACGTCGAGCGCATCGTCAACAGCAAGTAATTGCAAGAGGGGAGGGGCTGGACGACCAAGTGCCGTTCAGCCCCTCTTTTGCGCTCGTTGGGCGATATGCCTGATAGCTATTTATCAAGATGTGATAACTTCTTATTAAAATGCGGTCGCCTTAAGAGGTCTGCGTCGACCGTATTGCACTGCAAAGGAGTCTCATGAACGTACTTGTTGTCAACGCCGGCAGCTCAAGCCTTAAATATCAGCTTCTGGATACCGATACCCGCGAGGTTTTCGCCAAGGGCAACTGCGAGCGTATCGGCTCGGACATGGGTATCTTTGGCCACTCCGAGAACGGTGGCGCCAAGCAGACCGAGGAGGTTCCCTTCCCCGATCATCGCTCTGCTATCGCTCGCGTGCTCGAGGAGCTCGAGAAGACCGACTTTACGATCGATGGCATTGGGCATCGTATCGTTCAGGGCGGCTGGCACTTCGATGATTCCGCAGTTGTTGACGACGAGGTCATGGCTAAGATCCTTGAGGTGGCCCCGCTCGCCCCGCTGCACAATTACGGCGAGGCCGCAGCAATCGAGTATTGCCGCGAGAAGTATCCGGAGCTGCCCAACGTCGCCGTCTTCGATACCTCGTTCCACATGACCATGCCCGAGGTCGCCTACACCTACGCGCTGCCCAAGGACGTGTGCGACAAGTACCACGTGCGAAAGTACGGTGCCCACGGTACGAGCCACCGCTACGAGTGGATGATGGCAAAGGAGATTCTGGGCTCGTGCTGCCACCGTCTGCTTTCGTGCCATCTGGGCAACGGCGCTTCGCTCGCCGCCATTGAGGACGGCGTTTGCCGCGACACCACGATGGGGCTCACGCCGCTCGACGGCCTGATGATGGGCACCCGTTGTGGTTCCATTGACCCTGCCACCGTGTGCTACCTCCAGCGCGAGGGCGGCTACAGCTACCAGGAAGTCGACGACATGATGAACAAGCAGT
>CAMQPJ010000109.1 GCA_947003675.1 uncultured Collinsella sp.
CTCTGCGCCCCGCTCAACGGGTTGGACATTTCCGTTGCCACACCGGGCCTCCTCACGCCATGCAGCCTGTCGGATGAATTTAAACAGACATTTTTAGCTGGCTCCCTATATGAAGAAATCAGCATCAAGACGGAGGACGAATCTATCAAGTCGTACTACACCTTTGACACCGAGGCCGCAGAAGAATTCGACGAATACACCCATCCGGAAATTAGGCTCATGCTCTCTGCAAAGAAGAACTAAAGGCTTTCGATCTAATTGCCGCTCGCGAACATCGTCTATATCTCGAGGTCTAATACTTTTCCGAGAAGTGAACGACCGTTTTTGGACCCCTGAAGCATCGACATTTTCTGGCGCCAAAACCGCAGGATTTGACTGGCAAAACCGCAGGAAATTGCATCACAAAAGCGCCGATGCTTCGGGGGTCTATTTTCACTCGTTCACTTCTCGGAAAAGTATTAGACCTCGAATTCACAAGCCGCTCAATGCGACAAAGGACCGTTCCTTTGCCACGCTATTCGGAGCGCAGGGCCTCCACGGGGTCCTTTTTGGACGCGCTGCGAGCGGGCAGCAGGCCGGCAACGACCGTTAGCAACACAGAAATCGCAATGAGCACCAGCGCATCCTGCACGGGCAGGCTCATCAGATTGGGCACCTGTTTGGCAGCAAGCGCCCAGGCATTAACCGGGAAGCTCACGGCCACCACGACGACAATGGCAAAGACACCGGCGATAAGCCCCTCAATAAAGGTCTCGGCATTGAATACGTTGGCCACATTACGCTTCGACGCGCCGATCGCACGCAGGATGCCAATCTCCTTTTTGCGTTCCAGCACGCTGATGTAGGTGATGATGCCGATCATGATGGAGCTCACCACCAGGCTGATACTCACGAATGCGATGAGCACCAAGCTGATGGTGTTCACGATGTCGGTCACCGAACCCATGATGATGCCCATGTAGTCGGTGTATGAGATTGCCTGTTCATCGTGGCCAGAGGCTTTGACCTGCTTGTTGTACGCATCGATATGGTCGAGTACGCGCTCCTTGGCCTCAAAGTCACGCGGGAAAATCTTGACCGAGATGGGGTCCGCTTCATCCGCGTAGCCCAACGTGGTCAGATTGTTGTCGTAGGTGAGCTTCGACGCCTTGGCGTAACTCATCATGAGCGAACTCAGATCCTCGGCGTCCATGTTGAAATGGATGGCACGAGCAAAGGCGCTCGCATCCACACGCATAGCGCTCGCCAGGTTGGCAAAACTCGACGACATCTGCGTCGCCATCTGGTCCATAAGCCCCGCTGCGCCCGCCTTGAGCTGGGACGATACCGTCGACGCTATCTGCTCGCTGATTGCCTTCATCACCTGGTCCATAGCCTGCTGCAGATACGGAGCCAGCTGCTTTTGCACATAGTCGGTCATCGCCTGCTGCAGGCGCTCGGCCAGGGCATCGCCGCCGAGCGCTTTGAGCTGGACTAGGATTTGCTGGGCCGCAGCATCATTCTCAAGATACGTCGAGAACGCGGCGGCGAGCTTCGACGCGTCCTTAAGATCCTCGGGCGACAACGCCTTAAACTGCTCCGACTGCAAAAATCCCTCAAACAGCTGGTTGGCAAGCGTTCCCACCTGCTGCATTTGCTCGGGTGTGAGTTCCAGGCCGTCAAAGATGCCCGAGAAATCTGGTGCCGGCGCTTTGGCCATAATGTCGCTGAAATCGATGTCCTTCCCAACGCCCGAAAGGTCAATGTCCAGCCCGGATAAGTCGATACCAGAAAGGTCCATACCGCCGGCAACACCCGAGAGCGCAGATGCATCGAACGAGAACGCGCTCTTCAGCGCTGCCTCGTCCACACTGAACATGCTGCCTAGATCAACTCCTTGTTTGGCCTCGCCCTGCAGTTCATCGAAAGACTTGCCCGTAAAGACATCCGTCTCGGGATGGGCAAGCTGTTCTTGCACAATCTGCGAATCGGCGGCGCGCTCCATAAGCTGGCGAGTCAGCGCATGCGTATAGGCAATGCCCGGGGACAACGCGCTCGCATTGGCTGTCTCGTTAGGTCGCACCACGCCCACAACGTGCACGTCGATACCGTCGGCAACCTTGGCTGCCATAAAGTCGGCGTCGCCAGACATGTCAGTCCACATGCCAGTCTCTTCGTTTTTGCGATAGGCATCGGCCGGCGACAACACCTTAAACGTGGTAGACAGCGCATCGTCGTAGGTAAAGTAGGCGCCGGTCTCGGGCGCTTCGACCCCACCGTCAGCCGCCATGGCGCTGTTAACCAGATCGTTGAGCTCATCGATATCCAGCGCACCGATGCTGTAGAGCGTGTAATCGCCCACCGTGCCGCGGCTCGAAAGCACCATTACGGCTTCGTTGGCAGACGTGGGCCAATGACCGGCGACAACATCGTACTGGCTGTCGAGCAGACTCTGGTCGTCAATCATCTCGTTAAAGACCGAGGTTCCCATGGATTCCATGCTCACCGTCGCCGCCGAGCTCGCGCCTCCGCTCATGGCCTCGGTCATGGCGTTGGGCACCAGCCGGACAGGCTTCTCATCGCCCTTGCCGGCACGATAGACAACCGGCGATATACCGTAGCCGTACTGAATGGCGTTGACCTCTTTATCGATGCCGTCGCCACCGGCATCGAGCCATGCCTTAAAGCTCGTCATATCGTTAGATTTAACACTTGCGAACATATCCTTTACGGCCGTGACCACGGGAATCTTATCGGTTCCCTGAGCCTTGCCGCCGGCGCCGTCGTCGGACGAATCCACGTTTTCAGGCGAGTCATCATCCGCAGCCCCCTGCCCGCCCATCATGGAAGACAGGTCGTAGTCCTGCTTGGAGATCGTAAGCGGGTAACTCGAGAGCGTATCCTCCTCGACCTTTTTGATGTAATTGTTCACGCCATTGGAGAGCGCCAGGATTGCCGCAATACCGATAATTCCAATCGAACCTGCAAAGGCCGTCATGGCCGTACGGCCCTTTTTGGTCATAAGGTTTCGGGCAGAAAGCCCCAGCGCCGTCACAAAGCTCATCGAGGTTTTGCGCGTAGGCTTGGCCTCACGGCGCGTGGCCTTGGCAATATCAAAAGGGTCGGAATCGTCGGTAATCTTGCCGTCCGCCAGATTGACGATGCGCGTAGCGTACTGGTACGCCAGCTCGGGATTGTGCGTGACCATAATCACCAGACGGTCGCGCGCCACGTCCTTGAGCAGATCCATGACCTGTACGGATGTCGTTGAATCCAAAGCGCCGGTCGGCTCGTCTGCCAGCACAATCTCGGGATCATTAATCAGGGCGCGGGCGATGGCCACACGCTGCATCTGCCCGCCCGAAAGCTGGCTCGGGCGCTTGTTAACGTGCTCGCCCAGGCCGACTTTCTCCAACGCCTCACGTGCACGCTGGCGGCGCTCGGCATGGCCCACACCCGTGAGCGTAAGCGCCAGCTCAACGTTTTCCAAGATGGTCTGATGCGGAATGAGGTTATAGCTCTGGAACACAAAGCCGATGCGGTTGTTGCGGTAGGCATCCCAATCGCGATCGTGAAAGTCTTTGGTCGAAATACCGTCGATCAGCAGGTCGCCGGAATCGAAATGATCGAGCCCACCGATAACGTTGAGCATCGTAGTTTTGCCCGAGCCCGAGGGGCCCAGAATGGCCACGAACTCGTTATCGCGAAAAGACAGGCTTACGCTGTCGAGCGCCACCTGCGTAAACGACTGGGTAACGTACCTTTTGCAAATACCTTTGAGCTCCAACATGGACGGCAACCTCTCCTGCACAGGCACTCTGCCCGCTCTCACCCGCCGTTCGTATTCGACGCGTTTGTCCTACTCTATCCCCATTTTTTGCCGGCACCAGTGAAGAATGTAGGGAACCGCACCAAAAAACGAACGGGACGGCGCCTAAAAAAGAGGTCCCGAGCGGGACCTCTTTATGGTGGAGATTGTCTTGAAAGGGAGCGGGCTACTTCGTACAGCGGCGCACGATCCTCGCTGTGCTTTACGCGTTTTCTACTGCTCGCTATTCGCAATCGCCTGGTCGATAAGCTTGTCGAGCGCTGCGCGCTGCTCGGCGGAGCTGATGGCTCCCACGATTGGATCCCCTACGATGTTGCCATTCTGATCGATGACATACGTTGTCGGGAACGAGAACAAATTTGACGTAAACTTACCGGCCTCGCTATCCGACTTGAACCAGATGTTCTTATATGTCACGCCCTTCTTGCTCAGCACGTCCTTGGCATCTGCAATCTCGCCCTTGTTGCCATCGAGCGTAAAGGAATTGACGCCCACGACCTGGCCGCCCTTCTCGGCAAGCTCCTGATTCAGTTTCTCAAGATCGCCCAGCTCGCCCACGCACGGCTTGCACGTGGTGAACCAGAAGTTCATGACGGTGACCTTGTTCTTAGAGAACAGCTCGTCGCTGCTCACGTCGTTGCCATCCAGGTCCTTGCCCGTAAAGCTGGGGAACTTCGTCGCCTCGCTCGAAGCATTGGCGCCAGCCGTCATGCCCGCGGTCGAAGCGTCGACGCTCTCGCCTGCGCTCGGCGTGCTTCCACAGCCGGGGAACTCCTTCTCC
This sequence comes from uncultured Collinsella sp., assembly GCA_947003675.1. Taxonomy (GTDB): domain Bacteria; phylum Actinomycetota; class Coriobacteriia; order Coriobacteriales; family Coriobacteriaceae; genus Collinsella. The sequence goes on from CAMQPJ010000109.1 coordinate 4,590, forward strand.
AGGCTCTCGAGCTTGTCCTCGATCTCCTTGATCTGCTGTGCACCGGCCTTGAGCGTCTTAAGCTCATCCGCCGTGAACTCATCCTTGGCGCCGTCGATGGTCTTGAGCAGGAAATCGCCGTAATTGCTGCCGTCCTCAATCATTGCCGAGTCTTTATTTGCCGCATTGAATACCTTTTCCCACAGCGCGTTATCACTCGAAAAGATCTCGTTCTCCTTCTGCATGAGCTTCGCATACAGCTCGGCGGCCTCGTCGGCATTGGCCGGCTTCTGCGCAGTGAGTTCTGCGATCTTAGGATCGGAGCTCGCAGATTCGCTCGCATTGCCACCGGGCGCCGAACATGCCACAAGGCACAAGGCCAATACCGGCACCATAAACAGGGCCGCAATCTTAGAAAGCTTCATGGTCATTCCTCCGTTTTGTCGAAGCTTGTTTACTTTTTATCGGCGGTCAAGGGGAGCTTTTCCGCCGACACATCCAGGCCATAGCGATAGCTGATGGCATCGACGGGACAGGCCCCGATGCACTTTCCGCACCGGATGCATTCGGCATGATTGGGCGCGCGGACCACATCAACGTCCATCTGACAAACCTTTGAACACTTGCCGCACGAGACGCATTTGCATGCATCGACCCGGATCCCCAGTAGGGACACCTTATTCATGAGCGCATAGAATGCGCCGAGTGGACAAATCCATTTGCAGAAGGGGCGGTAGAACAAAACGCTCAGCACTACCACGGCAATGAGAACGGCAAGTTTCCAAGTAAAGAG
>CAMQPJ010000110.1 GCA_947003675.1 uncultured Collinsella sp.
TTGTATTTGGCGTATTTCTTTAATAAGGCAAGAGGTTCTTCCTCTCCTTCGGATGGGCCGATGATGTTTCCTTGGTCATCCAGTATGAATGCGGACGGAATATGCTCAAGTTCATATTGGTCATACACGGTCTTATCTTAATCTATGTATATGGGAAAGTCTCCTTCATGGACCGAGGCTTCTTCAATTGTGCTGTCCTCGGAAACAGTGAAAAGGTTCTTCCTTAAGGCTGCGAAATTATCAAGTTGTTGCATATCTTCTATGAGAGATTCGCAGTGCTGACACCACGATGCCCAGAACATCAAGATGTTTTCCTCATTAGGTTTTAGCTTGTTAAAATAATTGACGTTTCGGCCGAGGCTGAAATCTTGGCCCATTTTAATGGACAAAGATGAGGGATAAGCATCGTGTTGCGGTTTGATATTGACGGCGATTAAGGCGGCGAAACACATCAGAGCCGCCAAAGTCAGTAAGGCGATATCGCATTTTCTCGGTTTCCAGCTCATGACAGATTCCTCTCTCATGGTGAAACGCATACGTTTTGAGACCGGCAAGCTGATGCCGGCTCGAGGACAGCGGCCCGGTGCACCGGGCCGATCGATAGCGGTCTCAGGTTCACAGCGCAGTTTCTCAGGGCTCGCATATATAGGAAGACTTGATTGGCAATCGATTTTAATGAAGTCGGCAGCGCATGTCAGAGTTTTCAACAAATTTAACATGCCACCCTTTATATCCGCACGCGCGTAATTCAACTCATAAGGACCGGCTATCCCTTGCCTGTGACACAATCTCAAACGCACAGAACAGAATTATCAGTCCAATCATCGCATAAGAGGCAGCCGAACCTTCAAGCACTATTCCACAAAGAACAATCTCCGCGCCGCCAATAAGAACTGTTATCAGGCGCTCTGCCTTTTTGCTCTCGCCGCTCGCATAAAAAGGCGGCAAAGCGCACAAGATCACATATAGCCCGGGAAGGGAATACAGGATCGATAGTCCAAGCCCCCCATCAACCGCAGTGTTTTGCGTAAGAATCAACTGAACCCAAACGGCAATTATCACTGAGCAGGTTGTCGATAAAAGAAGACTAGAAATATAGCACGCAATAAAGTCCCGTCGCATTCGAACAGAGAAATCCGCGAACTCTCTTCGCCGCGTGGAAACAATAAGGTACACAGAAATTGCAATAGAACCAATCAGAGAAAACAGCGGAACAACCAGCAATTCAAGCTTATTACCCCATCGATCAACCACACCCCCACTCCAATGAGCGGGAATTGTATCAGGGAGGACTGACCAAGCCGCCCATAGAATCAGAAATGGAAGAATAGAGAGGATGAAAGATGATAACACTGCAGTAATTTTTTTTGAGGCTCTCATCGATTCCGCATCTCCTTGCGCGCCCACATTCCACTCCGCCTTAAATCAAGTATACGTTTTGGAACGGGATGTCACTCCGAACGCCTTACCCTCTTAGTGTGAATGCCGCTGCGGCATTGTTGACTCATCCTTAGTAATCGCGTCTATCCTCTGCAGCATCAGCCGAAGCAATCCGAGAGGAGCCGCACATGCATGCAGCGGAAATTCCTTTCGGGGGGGGGTATCTCCGAGATTTACCCGTCGTCCGAAGGGGCAGTCGACAGTAGAGTACGTCCTGATCATCGCGATTATAGTCTTGGTTATCTTGATCGCGGGGCCGTGGGTCTCGTCTGCCATCAGAAACCAGTTCAACACGGTGGCGGGCGCCATCGGGTCTGGCACGACGGGCGAGAACTTCTACGAGCCGGAGGACATCCCCGACCCTGAGAACGGCACGGCGTTCGCGGTCTACTCCGAGGACGACCACAGCCTCATGTTCTACAAGAGGCGCGGGGTGCCCAAGGTAGGAGACATGTTCAACTACCGCAAGGTGACTGCGCTGTATACGGGATTCGAGACGGATCGCTATACACCGATAGACTACAACTACTCAAACGATGCGACTAACGCTCCGTGGTATAGCCGTTCAAGTGATTGTAGGAGCGTGTCCGTCGTTGACGGCGGCATTAAGCCGATCAGCATCTCCTTCTGGTTCCATCAATTCAAGAATTGCATTTCGTTTGATGTGTCGAAGCTCGATACCAGTTCGGTCTCCGGTATCGAGCATATTTTCTATAACTGCGGGAATGTGAGAGACCTGGATCTATCGACATGGGATTTATCTCATTGCGTGACCGCTGTATCGGCATTCGCATATTGCCATAATCTGGAATCTATCGAATTCGGTCCTATCTCCACGGCTGATTTCAAGCCATATGGATGCTATTGGATGTTCTCAGACTGCAACAACCTGAGCCTCGACTGCTCGGAGTGGATTATCGATCCGAGCGCTGCAAATTATGCGTTCAACTCCGGGGCGCCCGGTGTGATCTCTCCCAAAGCGTGGCGTTAACCGGTATCGAACTCAGTGCGAGAAGCCGACCCCGGCGCATCGAGGACGGCTTCTCGTTTCAGCCGTTTTGAGAGCCGGTGTCTAATTCAATTTGACCCAGATAACGGGACGGACTCCGAGCACGTCATCCTGTTTGCTCCCGTAATCGCCCGATTTGATAATGCCTTCGGGTTCTCGGTTTTCTCCCCTGCTTGGCATTTGGAATTCAGGGCGTACGCGGTGGGTGGATAATTGGCTCAATCAGATGACGGCGTTGACGGGAACAATCATGGCGATGTACGAGATTGCGGTCAAGTTCGATGAGGGCGAAAGGGCCTTGATTCAGGGCCGTGCGGACGCTGCGGGCATGTCCTTTTCCGAGTTCGTGAGAAGGGCCGCGCTCGAGAAGGCTGAGGACATGGCGGACATCGAGGCCTACAACGAGGCCTTGGACGGGGATGGCGGCACCCGCTACCCGATGGAAGAGGTCGTGCGCATGGCGGTGGAGGCCGAGTGATTGTCCGCGCACATCGTCTGCTCGAACTCGACAAGGGCGTCGGATATCTGACTGCTGGTGGGAAGCGCGAAGCGCTCTCTGCGCGACACGATCTCATCGAACAACGGGACAAGGAACGCCCGGACCTTCGACTCTTGGAACTGCGATGGGAGCGTCTCCTCCATCAGCGCCTTGAACTCCTCCGGCTTTACGCCGTCTAGGGCAGCAAGCAACTCGTCCATCTCACGTCCGTCGAGCAGGTACTCGACCGCCATGCACGACACCATGGCGTTGAAGTACCGCCCGAAAGACGCGCCGTCGCCCTCGAACAGTATCCCGCCGAGTGCGCCTGCGGCCGCTGTGCCGACCGTCCCGCCGACCATGCCGCCCGCGAGGCCGACGATGGTCCCCACGCCGGGCGACACCGCCGTGCCGGCCGCGGCACCGACCTTCGCCGCCGCGACTCCTGCCGCGGTGGCGCCGGCGATTCCCCCGGCGATCGAGGTGGCGAGGCATGCCATGTTCTGGGCGTACTGGGCGCCGCTTGCCTTGCCCTGGAAGAGCTTGTAGGCCTCGGGGACCGAGAACACGGCGAGGGTCACCGCTGCCGAGACGGCATTGCCCCTTAGCATCTTCGCAAGCTGCTTTGAGGCGGCCGCTCCGCTGATGGCGGTCTTGCCCGTAAGCGCGCGCAGGCCGTTGACGATTGTGGCGGACGTCTTGAATCCGAGCTTGCCGACCAACGCCTGGCTGGGCGCCATCAAAGCGTTGGAAAGCCCCGCTCTGGAGAGCTGCGAAACGACCATATGCTGGGCGAAGGAAAGGCCGAACACCTGGACGCCGGCGGCGATGCCCGCCTGGACGGCACCGTTGATGTCCCTGGTCTCCCCGTACGCCATGAACGTCGTCGCCAGAAACGACAGGCCGAATGCGCAGGAGCATGTGACAGCGCCGGTCGCGGCATCATAGGCCACCGATTCCACCGTTCCCGGCTTGGTGAGGTTCACCGCCTGGTCGTATGTGAGCTTGCCCTTGCGGACGATCTTCTCGGCGTCCCTGGGGTCGCTGACGCCGGGGACCTTGCCTTGGCTAATCTTCTTCTCAAAGCCGCGGAGCACCTGCTGGTACTGGTCTTTCGGGACCTCGAGCTGCATCGGCGTGCCGTCTTTCGCGAGGTAGCGATACTGATGGCTGCTCGGATCGAAGCATGCCTCGAGGGAGCCGCGTGCCGTCTTGTAGTACTTGGTCTGGATCAGAACACCGTCGACGCTTCGGTCGGGGCCGTTCTTCGCGTTGTCCCTCCCCAGAATCTCGGCCTGGTGTCCCTGGAGCCTGTCGATGATGTTGTTCGCCTCCTCGGCAAGCTCTCCGTGGCCCGCGGGGTTGTTGACCGCCGCCCGTTGCTCGACGAAGACCTCCCCGTTGCTGTTGATGGTCGCCGCCGCCGCGACTGCCGCGGCCTTGACCGCCGTATCGTCCACTGCGGCAAGCTCGCTGTCTATGCCGGCGGCGCGGTCATCCTCAAGGCCGCAGAGCGCCCGGCAGCGGGATACGAACTGGCTCCGGCACGCTTCGTCGACGGTGAGCGCAAGGTTGCCTTCACCGTCGGAGGCGAAGGGGCCGGGCTCGAAGTACGCCCACTCGAAGTAGAAGAGGCGGGGCTGCCTCTTTTCCTTCCCCGGGACGGCGAACGCGTCGGCGTCCGCCTTGATGTAGACGCCCTTTTCGGTCATGGCGATGCCGCTTGGCCTGAGGTCGAACTCGGCGTCGGCCCAGACGACGGTCTGCTCCCTCGGTATCGGGAAGGCTGACTTCACCTTGGCGGCAATGGCTTCCGTCAACGGGAGCGGAGACTCCTGGAACGAGTCGAGTAGTTCCCGTGCGCGGGTGCCCTCAATCGCCCTCAGGGCTTCCTGTACCTTGGGCGCGTACACCGCCTTCTCCGCATCAAGTCTTTCGGCCTCTTTTTGGTCGAGGGCGGCCCTCGCGCCCCCCGCCGCCCCTGCGACCGCCGCGCCCGCCGTTGTCGCCGCGTCCACGATCGCAGCGCCTGCCGCTACCGCCACCCCAGATGCCCCCTCTGCAATCCTGGCCGTCGCCTCGCCGGCAGTCTCAGTGGCCCTCTGAATCTCTCGCAGCGGGTCGAAGCCTTTGTCGAATATGCTCATGGACGATTCTTTCTCGTGGGCGAATAGACAGTTCGAATCGCGTTGTTTCTCATTCGGTCGTTATTATAGCTTTGCGTTTTTATGCCTTTGGTTCAGCTGCCAAACCCGGCGAAGGAAACTCGAGCAAGATTGTCAAACATTGGGCGGTACAGGGGGGGGCACCCACAATCGCCTCTATATCGACAAGGTGCAGCCG
>CAMQPJ010000111.1 GCA_947003675.1 uncultured Collinsella sp.
CGGCCGTCTTGACGCCGCCGCCCACCACGATGGGCACGGGGCTTGCCGCGTGGAGTGCGGCTAGGTCCTCAAAGCTCTTGGTGATGATGGAGCCGTCGGCTGCGCGTCCGCAATCGCGTTTGGTCTCGGTCTCGTGGAGCGGGCCGATGCCCAGGTAGTCGACCAGGCTCATATCGGCGGTCTTGACGTACTCGAGCATCTCCTCGCAACGGGCCGAAAGGCCCACAATGGCATCGGGGCCCAAAAGTTTGCGGCAGACCTCGACGGGAATATCGCTCTGGCCCACGTGCACGCCGTCGACGGCAATACCCTGCTCGCGCGCGGCGAGTACGCAGTCCAGGCGGTCATCGATCAGCAAGGCGACCTGACCGGTCTTGCCGGCCTGTGCGATAGCCTGAGCGGCGTCGCCGGTCAGCGCGATGATCTCGCGGGCGCTTGCCACCTTGGAGCGCACCTGAATGCAGGTAAAGCCGGCGTCGAGTGCCTGGGCCACCACATCGCCCACGGGGCGCCCGAGGGTGTTTTCGGGGCCGAGTACCAGATAGGCCGAGATATCAAGGTTGTCGCGGATGCTCATCGTGCTTCCTCCTGCTTTTTGATCTGCGCTTCCATGCGCTCGAGCTTGCCGGTCATGGTGTCGGTAAATCCGGGTCGAATATCGGCTTTGAGCACGACTTCGGTTCGGATGCCCTTGCTCGCCAACACAAAGGTTGCGTCGCGCACGACCTGCATGACCTCGTCCCAGTCGCCCTCGATCTCGGTGAACATCGAGGTGGTGCGGTTGGGAAGGCCGCTCTCGCGAATAACACGCACGACCTCGGCGACCTCGGCGGACAGCTCATCGCCGGTGCCACACGGGGCGATGGCCACAGCGACGAGTGTGTTCATGCCGGTATTGGTTGCGGGATCGGACATGGCCTATGCCTCCTCGAGCTCGAGTTGGTTATCGGCAATGTCCTGGGCGGTTGCGCGGTAGAGCTCGTCGATAAAGGCGACCTTAAAGCTTGCCGGGGCGTCGGCGACAGCGGCGGCACGCGTGCCGGCCACGTTGTAGACGGCGGTGCCGCAGACGGCTGCCGTAAACGGGTCGGCGGCGCAGGCGTACACGGCCAGCACGCCGCCCTGCGAGCAGCCGCAGCCGGTGATCTTGGACATGAGCGGGCTGCCGCCGTGGGACTTGGCCACGGTCGTGCCGTCGGTGATCAGGTCGACTTCGCCCGAGACGACCACGGCGCCGCCGGTGTAGCGGGCGAGCGCCACGGCAGCATCGCGGGCGGCGTCGACCGTATCGGTGGTGTCGACGCCGCGTACACGGCTCAGGTCGGCGGCCTCGCCCTCAAGACCCCACAGGCCGGCGAGTGCGATGATCTCGGAGGCGTTGCCGCGTACGATGGCGGGCTTGTACTGCTTGAGCTCGTTTACCAGCTGGGTGCGCAGGCTACCGATGCCCAGACCCACCGGATCGAGTACCCAGGGCTTGCCGGCGTCATGTGCCGCCTTGGCCGCGCGGGGAATCGTCTGCTCGTAGATGGGGAAGAGCGTGCCCATATTGAGATAGATGGCGCCGCCGCCGGCAACGAGCGCCTCGCCCTCGTCGGGCAGATAGACCATGGCGGCCGAACCGCCCACGGCGAGCTGCGCATTGGCGACAAAGTCGATCGTCACCGTGTTGGTGATGGAGCCGGCCATCGGATTGGTAGCGCGAATCTCCTCCACGGCCTTGACCATATGTTGCTTAAGCTGTTCCGAATCAATCACTGCACATGCCTCCTTGGCATAGAAAAGGGGCGCTGTGCATAGACAGCGCCCCTGTAAAGGCGGCATGCTCCCTACGCCAGCATTAACTGACAGGTTCAAAGGATTGGGCCCCATGCCCTCTCAGCCTTGTGGTTTGCACCGCCGGCACTCCCGCATCGAATCTGTTGTTCCCTATACTAACGCACCTGCCAAAAAGGGACAGGTTTATTTTGGCAGGTCGTTACAATAGGTAGGACCGATACGAATGGGGGCCTTATGATTAAACTTGTGCTGACCGATATGGACGATACGCTGATTCCAGCCGGGCATGACGGCGCCAGCGACTACGCCATCGAGGGCATTCATGCCATGCAGGCGGCGGGTCTGCACTTTGGCCCGGTTTCGGGTCGCCAGCCGTCCGCGATGGGCTGGATGTTCAAAAATCGTTCCGAGTGCTTCTCGACCGGTGCGTTCTGTAACGGCCAGGTGATGTTTGTCGACGGCGAGGTTGTTGCCTCCCGTGCGAGCGACAACGGTGCCCTCATGCGCCTTGCCGACTATCTTGAGCAAGAGACCGACGATACCTATCTGAAGGTCTATAGCCTGGGCGATGACTTTTGGGGCAACGATGCCTATTGCGTGACGAGTGATCCCGAGCGCGTTCGTCGCGCCATGGAGTCGGGCGGCAACGCATGGCTCAAAGGCGAAGAGGCCCCGTGCCGTCCTGTTGTCGATGACGCGCCGGTGTTCAAGGCGAATATCTGGAGCGCCCGCTCGCGCGAAGAGCTTGCCGAGCTGCGTGAGCGCGTTGCCGCCGAGGTGCCGGAACTCTCGCTTGTGTTTCCCAACAACCGAGTGCGCCTGTTCGACATCCTTCCGGCTGGTTGGGACAAGGGCTGCGCTGCGCTGGAGCTGGCGCGCGCTTTGGACCTGACGCCCGACGAGGTGGCCGTATTCGGTGATTCCGATAACGACCTGCCCATGATCGATGCCGTTCCCAACTCCGTTGCAGTCGCCAATGCCAACGAGGCCGTCACGGCTGCCGCGCGCTGGCATATCGGCGTTGCGGCAGACGATGCGGTCGCCGGGGTTCTGCATCAGATTGCCGCCTGCGCCGCGACGGGGGAGATGCCGCCGTTTATGCGCCAGATGGATGCGACGGGTTTCGACGTCACGAACGTCTAGGGAGAAAGCCATGAAGCTTCAGCAGCTCAGGTATGTCGTCAAAGTTGCCGAATGCGGCAGCATCACCGAGGCCTCGCGCCGGCTCTTTGTGTCGCAGCCTTCGATTACCGCATCGATCCGCGATCTCGAAAACGAGATGGGTGTGCGCATCTTTGAGCGCACTAACAAGGGTGTCGTTGTATCCGAGGAAGGCGAGACCTTCTTGGGCTACGCGCGACAGGTGCTTGACCAGGCCGATCTGCTCGAAGGTAAGTACAAGGGCGCATCCGAGCAGGTGCCGCACTTTAGTGTGAGCTGTCAGCATTATTCCTTTGCCGTCAACGCGTTTGTCGATGTGATCCGTGAGTTCGATGCCGCGCGCTACGACTTTACCCTGCGCGAGGAGCAGACTCACGAGATTATCGAGGACGTCGCGCATATGAAAAGCGAACTCGGCATCCTGTACCTGTCCGAGCACAATCGCGAGGTCATCGAGCGCATGCTGGCGGCCAACGAGCTCGTGTTCGAAGGACTCTTCTGCGCCACACCGCACGTTTTTGTGTGTGCAGACCATCCGCTGGCGGGCCGCTCCAGCGTGACGCTCGAGGACCTGGAGGACTATCCCTTCCTGTCCTACGAGCAGGGCAGCTACAACTCGTTTTACTATTCCGAGGAACTGACCTCGACGTTTGAGCGCCGCAAGAATATCCGCGTGCGCGACCGTGCGACGTTGTTCAACCTGGCCATGGGCCTCAACGGCTACACGGTGTGCTCGGGCGTGATTAGCCACGAACTCAACGGCCCCGGCATTATCTCGATTCCGCTCGACGTGGACGAGTACATGGAGATTGGCATCATCACGCGCAAGAACACGACGCTCACGCGCTACGGTCGGGCCTATATCGACGCGATTCGTCAGCATATCTAGGCTGCTGTGCTCCGCACGGTTCAAGTCTCTTTATGACAGTCCAGACTGATATAGGAAGCATCTATATCAAACTGTTATAAACGTATATTTTACGATGGTCATATGAGCGCTCATACTCTGTCCCAGTAAAGCAACCAATGCAAAGGGAGATATCTATGAGCACTTCGATTCAACCGAACGCGCCGTTTCGCGCCGATATTGTCGGCAGCTTTCTTCGTCCGCAGGCTGTAAAGGACGCCCGTGCCGCCTATGTCGCGGGTAAACTCGACGCTTCCGGCCTTAAGGCCGTCGAGGACGATGCCATTCGCGATTTGGTGGCAAAGCAGAAGGCCGCCGGCCTGCAGGTCATCACCGATGGTGAGTTTCGCCGCAGCTACTGGCACCTCGATTTTATGTGGGGCCTTAACGGCATTGAACGCCGTGCCTCGCGTACGGGTTATATGTTCCACGACGAGGAGACCACAGCCGACACCGCCGTGGTAACCGGCCCCATTAGCGGCGAGAACCATCCGTTCGTCGAGCACTTTAAATTTGTCAAGGCGCTCGAGGGGGAGGGCCAGGTCGCGCGGCAAACCATTCCGGCGCCGATCCAGACGTTCTCCGAAGTCACGCTCGACCGCTGCGACGGCCAGCAGGAGAGCCTGCGCGCTGTCTATAAGACCGATGAGGAACTTGCCGATGCCATCGCAGCCGCTTATCGCACGGTGATCGCCGACCTGTACGCAGCAGGCTGCCGCAACATCCAGTTTGATGACTGCACCTGGGGCATCTACTGCGACACCGATTTTGTCGCCAAAACCGGCATGAGCCCGGTCGACCTGCAAAAGGTAAGCGAACTGGGCGTGGCGCTCAACAATGCCGCCATCGCGGACAAGCCCGACGATCTGGTCATCAACACGCATGTGTGCCGCGGCAACTACCACTCCACCTATGCCTTCGAGGGCGGCTATGACCCCATCGCGCCGTACCTGTTCGCAAACGAGGATGTCGATGCATTTTACCTGGAGTTCGATACGCCGCGCGCCGGCGGTTTTGAGCCGCTCAAGTACGTTGCCCCGGGCAAGAAGGTCGTGCTGGGCTTGGTAACCACCAAGGCGGCAGAGCTCGAGAACGAGGATGTTATCGTCGAGCGCATCCGTGAAGCCGCAAAGTACGTGCCGCTCGAGAACCTGTATCTGTCGCCTCAGTGCGGCTTTGCCAGCTGCGAGATTGGCAACAAGCTGACCGAGGATGAGCAATGGGCAAAGATCGCGCTGGTCAAGCGCATTGCCGAGCGCGTTTGGAAATAGCGCTAGTGTTTGCAGGTGGCGGCGCGTGCGAGGCATAGTGTATCGCGTACAATGGTTCGGATCGTATCGTTCGGGCAGGTTATCCGATATGCCTGATCGCCCTTCCATTCGAAAGGAC
>CAMQPJ010000112.1 GCA_947003675.1 uncultured Collinsella sp.
TTTGCAATTACAAAAAGATGATTGGGCAAGATGTCAATCATGGTCTAACAGAGCCTTTTTCAAAGGCTTGCTCGGTCCCAAATAACGTGCACTTTCGCTGGAGGGTCGCTGTTTGGCGGCCCTCTTTTTTGCATGGGCGCGGTGGGATGGTAATATCGTTACGTTTGAACTGTTTCGATGTGAAACCGAGGAGATTCCCTCTATGAGTGCTGACTACCCGTCAATGACTACGGCTGAGATTCGCTCCAAGTTCCTCAACTTCTTTGAGGAGCGCGGTCTTAAGCTCTATCCTTCTTCGTCCCTCGTCCCCGACGATCCTTCGCTGCTGCTTGCCAACGCCGGCATGAACCAGTTTAAGGAGTATTACCAGGGCAAGAAGACCATGAAGGAGATCGGCGCGATCTCCTGCCAGAAGTGCGTCCGCACCAACGACATCGACTGCATCGGCGAGGACGGCCGTCACCTGTCCTTCTTTGAGATGCTCGGCGACTTCTCCTTTGGCGGCGTCTCCAAGCAGCAGGCCTGCGCCTGGGCCTTTGAGCTCATCACCAAGGAGTTCAAGCTGCCGCTCGACCGCCTGTACTTCACCGTCTTTACCGAGGACGACGAGACCCACGACGTGTGGCGTTCCCTGGGCGTTGCCGAGGACCACATCTCGCGTCTGGGGGAGGACGACAACTTCTGGGCCGCCGGCCCCACCGGCCCCTGCGGTCCGTGCTCCGAGATCTACTTTGACATGGGCGAGGAGGTCGGCTGCGGCAGCCCCGACTGTAAGCCCGGCTGCGACTGCGACCGCTTCCTGGAGTTCTGGAACCTCGTCTTTACCCAGTACGACCGCCAGGAGGACGGCTCCATGCCGGAGCTGCCGCACCGCAACCTCGATACGGGCATGGGCCTGGAGCGCATGGCCGCTATCATGCAGCACAAGACCGCCAACTACGACGGCGATCTGATGCAGCACCTCATCAAGCTGGGCGAGGAGATCAGCGGCAAGACCTATGACGCCGACGATTACTCCGGTGCCAGCCGCTCGCTGCGTATCATCGCCGATCACTCCCGTGCCGTCGACTTTATGATTTCCGACGGCATCCTCCCCGGTAACGAGGGCCGCGAGTACGTCCTTCGCCGCCTGCTCCGCCGCGCCGTGTTCCACGGTCGCCTGCTGGGCATCGAGGGCGCCTTCCTGACCAAGTTTATCGACGAGGTCAACGCTCAGATGGGCGAGGCCTATCCTGAGCTGCTCAAGAACGTCGCGCTCGTCAAGGGTATCGTCGCCTCCGAGGAGGAGCGCTTCTCCACGACGCTCGACAACGGTCGCGTCTACCTGGATGAGGCCCTGGCAGCGCTTGCCGACGGCTCCGTCCTTCCGGGCGACGTTGCCTTTAAGCTGCACGACACCTTTGGTTTCCCCATTGACCTGACTGTCGAGATCGCCGGCGCTGCTGGCCACGACGTCGACATGGACGGCTTCACCGCCTGCATGGAGGACCAGAAGGCCCGCGCTCGTGCCAACGCCAAGGGCGATGCCTGGGGCAGCTTCAACGACGTGTGGGTCGAGCTTTCCGACAAGGTCGCCGCGACCGAGTTCGACGGCTATGACAACGATGCGATCGAGGGTGCCAAGGTTGTCGCCATCGTTCGCAACGGCGAGTCCGTCGAGTCCGCTGCCGCCGGCGAGGACGTCGAGGTCGTGCTCGACCGCACCCCGTTCTACGCCGAGATGGGCGGCCAGCAGGGTGACGCCGGCGAGCTTTCCGCCGAGGGCGTTGTTCTGACCGTTGCCGATACCAAGAACCACAACGGCCTGTATGCCCATGTCGCACACGTTGCCGAGGGCACGCTGACCGTCGGTGCTACCGTGACCGCCGCGCTCGACGCCGAGCGCCGTGGTTTCCTGCGCCGCAACCACACCGCCACCCACCTGCTCGACGCTGCCCTTAAGCAGGTCCTGGGCGAGCATGTCTCCCAGGCCGGCTCGCTGGTGACGCCCGAGCACCTGCGCTTTGACTTTACGCACTTCGAGGCCCTGTCCTCCGAGCAGCTCAAGGCTGTTGAGGACCTGGTCAACCAGCAGATCTTCGCTTCCAAGCCGGTTGTGACCCGTGTCATGGGCATCGACGAGGCTAAGGCTGCCGGCGCTGTTGCCCTGTTTGGCGAGAAGTATGGCGACGTCGTCCGCGTCGTCTCCGTGGGCGCTGAGGACCAGCCGTTCTCCCGCGAACTCTGCGGTGGCACACACGCTGCCAACACCGCCGAGATCGGCCTGTTCAAGATCATTTCCGAGTCCTCCATGGGCTCCAATGTCCGCCGTATCGAGGCCGTGACCTCTAAGGGTGCCCTCGACTATATGGCCGACCGCCTGGCACTCGTTGACGCCGCCGCCGCTGCGCTCAAGTGCCGCGTAGACGAGGTTCCCGCCCGCGTGGAGAACCTGCAGGCCGAGCTGCGCGAGACGTCCAATAAGCTCAAGAAGGCTCTGACCGGTGGCTCCTCCGACGCCATCTCCAGCGCCATCGAGGACGCCGTCGAGCTTGACGGCTATAAGCTCGTTGTCGCTGAGCTCCAGGGCCTTGAGGCTGCCGACCTGCGCAACGTATGGGATACCGTGCATCAGAAGGTCGCCGGCCCTGTCGCTTGTGTCGTCGCCAGTGTGACTGAGAAGGGCACTCCGGCCCTGCTCGCTGCCGGCTCCGATGACGCCGTCAAGGCCGGTTTCCACGCCGGTAACGTGATCAAGCAGATCGCGGGTCTGGTCGACGGTCGCGGTGGCGGTCGTCCCAACATGGCCCAGGCCGGTGGCAAGAATGCTGCCGGCATCGCCGATGCCCTCGCGGCCGCTAAGACCGCGCTCGGCGCCTAAGAATCTAAGAAGTCGCTGTGGTTGCGCTCGCGCTGGACATAGGGGAGACCAGGATTGGCATCGCCGTCTCGAGCCGTGATGGCAAGATGGCGATGCCTGTCAAGGTGCTTCCGGCTGCCGAGGTCACCGGTGTGGCCAAGACGTTCCGCTACCTGGTTGAGGACTATGAGCCCGACATCCTGGTAAGCGGACGTCCCCTGACCATGGCCGGTGAGCCCGGCCCTCAGGCCGAGCGCGTTGCCGCTGTGGCGCAAAAGATTGCCGACGAGCTCGATCTTCCGTTGGAGTTTGAGGACGAGCGTCTGTCCTCGCAAGAGGCCAAGCGTATCCTGCGCGAGCAGGGACTCAACGAAAAGCAGATGAGGGGCAAGATCGACATGATTGCCGCCAGCCTGTTTTTGCAGACGTGGCTCGATCGTAAAAACGAGGAGGTTTCGCATGCCTAGTGCTTCCGATCCGCGCCAGCCGAATCGTACACAGCAGCCGGCGTCGCGCCCTGCCCAGCCTGGCCAGCGTCCGGCACAGCCGACGCAGCACGCAGCTCAGCCTGCCGCGCGCCCGGCGCAGTCCTTCTCTCGTTCGGCCCAACCTGTTCAACGGACGGGTCAGCAGCCTTCTGCTCGTTCGGTTCAGCATTCGGCTTCTCACGCGGCTCAGCAGCCCACTGCTCGTACGGCCCAGCCTGCAGGCGGCACCCGCTTTAAGCAGCAGGCACCTACCCAGCGAACGCAGGCCCCCCAATCGCATTCGCATCACGCTCGTGGTTCGCATGGCGTTGCTCCGGCGACCCGCTCGAGCTACAACACGCATGCTCGTCGCGGTGCTCAAAAGAAAAGCTCCCCGGTGCCTATGATTATCGGTGGCGTCGTCGCCGTGCTTGCGCTTGTCGCGATCGTTTTCTTTGTCGTGCCAGCCGTCAAGGGCTTCTTTGGCGGTGAGGATGCGAAAGTCGCTGCTGGCCAGCAAGTTACTATCACGATTCCCGACGGTGCCTCGGGCGATACTATCGCCTCGATTCTCTCTGAGAACCATATCGTCGAAAATCCCAAGGATTACTATGCGGCGGTGAAAAAGCTCAACGCCGATATGTCGCTCAAGCCTGGTGATTATTCGTTCACCACACTCATGGATGCGACCAAGGTTGTTCAGCAGCTCATGGAAGGCCCCAACGCGGGCTCCAATGCGCTGACTATCCCTGAGGGCCTAACGGTCGATCAAGTCGCCGACCGTGTGGCCCAGGCCTACGACAGCATCTCTAAGGAAGACTTCCTCAACCAGGCCAAGGCCTCCAACTACGTTGACGACTATAGCTTCCTTAAGGGCGCCGCCAACGATTCGCTCGAGGGTTTCTTGTTCCCCAAGACCTATTCGCTGGGCGATTCGCCGACGGCCGATGACGTGATTCGCGCCATGCTCGATCAGTTTAAGACCGAGTACAAGTCGCTTGACTTTGCGAGCTGCGAAGCCAAGATCAAGGAACGCTACGGCGTGGAGATGTCCGACTACGACATCGTCAACTTGGCCTCTATCGTTGAGCGCGAGGGCCTCAACGCCGATCAACGTGCGCACGTGGCCTCGGTCTTCTACAACCGCCTTGCCGGCAAACTCGACGGTCTGCGCTATCTCAACAGCGATGCGACCATGATGTATGTCACCGGTGGCGAGGTTACCGCCGACGACCTGCAGAGCGATAGTCCGTATAACACCTATAAGCACGAGGGCCTACCGCCCACGCCCATCTGCTCTCCGTCGCTCGAGGCACTCAAGGCCACGCTTGAGCCGACCGACTCCGATGACCTGTATTTCTACATTACGCAGGACGAGGAGTACTTCTCGCAAACCTACGAAGAGCATCAACAGTCTTGGAATTAGCATGAGGATTTTTAGCCCCAAACGATACGTTGCCTCGGTCGATCGCATCGACCTTAATACCCTGTGGGCCGACGGCAAACGCGCCATTCTGCTCGATCGCGATAACACCCTGGTGCCGCGCGACACCGAGCAGGTCCCCGCCGCGATTTCCGCTTGGCTCGACGCCGCCCGCGCCAAAGGCTTTAAGCTGTGCATGGTGTCCAATAACTGGCATCGCGACCAGGTCATGGCATCGGCACGCGAGCTGGGACTCGAGGCCATCAGCCACGCCATGAAGCCGGCGCCGTTTGCCCTCAAGGCGGGTCTTAAGCGCCTCGGCGCCACGGCCGACGAGGCGGTGCTGATCGGTGATCAGCTCTACACGGACGTGTGGAGCGGCAACTTCGCCGGCGTCGATACCATCCTGGTAAAGCCGCAGGCCACGCAGGACCTGTGGTATACGCAGATCTTCCGTATCTTTGAGCGCCGGGCCCTGCGCGACCTTCCCTGCGAGG
>CAMQPJ010000113.1 GCA_947003675.1 uncultured Collinsella sp.
CGCGACGAGGTCGTATCGACCGTCGTGTCAACGGAATCGGACATAGCCTACCCCCTCTTCTTGGAAATCAGGCGGACGATACCCACCAGTGCAGCGGAGATGATAAACAGGACAACGCCCATGCCGAACAGAGCCGAGCGGTGCAGGCCCGAGGAATAACTCATGTCGAGCGCAATCTGACTCGTGAGCGTCGAGATGGGGCTCGAGATGCTATCCGGAATGACCGGGGCGTTGCCCACGACCATCAGCACGGCCATGGTCTCACCGATGGCACGCCCCATACCCAAGACAATCGCATCGACAATGCCCAGCTTGGCTGCAGGAAGCACGACCTTGTAGATGGTCTGCCACTTGGTGGCACCCATGGCATAGGACGCCTCGCGAATGCCCATGGGAATGGAATTGAGGGCATCTATGGTGAGCGTGGTGATGGTAGGGACGATCATGATGGCGAGCACGAACCACGCCGTCAGTGCGCCAAATCCAAGGCCGCCGGTCAGCTGGGCGATAAACGGGCGGATGATGATCATGCCGAAGAAGCCGTAGATGATGGAGGGGATGCCCGCCAGCAGGTCGACAGCGGGGCTAATGAGCCTGCGCACGCGCTTGCTGGCGATCTCGACCAGATACACGGCTGTGCCCACACCCAACGGCACGCCCATGGCAAGGGCACCGACCGTCACCAGGCCAGAGCCCGCCAGCAGCGACATGATGCCGTAGTGACCCTCAGAGGGCGCCCACGTAAAGCTAAAGAAGTCCACCAGACCGATGTCGGTAAAGACCGGCAGCGCCGAGTACGTGGTAAAGACAAAGATCAGGATGACGGTGACGACCGCCAAGAACGCGCAGGCAAAGAAGATCCACTGCAGCGCCTTCTCCTTAAGATAGGTGCTGCGTGACACCAACGCCAACTCACGCTTTTTGGGCACCTGCGCCTCATGCTCAATCTGGGGGGTTTCCTGTGCTTCCACGCTACTCACTCCCCTTTCCGTCGTTGGTGACGGGAATAAAGCCCGCCTCGCGAATCTGCTTGTCCATCTTCTCGGATGTCACATAGTCAATGTAGTCCTGCGCCTGCTGCGAAGGCGTACCCTTCACAAAGAAGTAAAGGTCACGCGAGATGGGATAGCCGCCACTTGCGACCGTCTTCTCGGATGCCTCGACATGGTTGACTGAAACGGCCTTAACCGAGGTCTTGGCGTTGAGGCTCTCGACAAAACCCAGCGAGATGTAGCCAATAGCGCCACGTGAGCGGGATACGACATCGCGTACCTGGCCCGTACCCGAAAGAACAGCCGAGCGGCGATCGAACGGCGCGCCGTCCATCACGATAGTGCGGAAGGCCTCGCGCGTACCGGACGCCTCGTCGCGGTTGATAACCTGAATCTTCAGGTCCTCTCCGCCGACTTCTTTCCAGTTGGTGATCTTGCCGGCGTAAATATCGCGGAGCTGCTCGGTCGAGAGATTGTCGACCGGGTTGTCGTCGTTCACGATGACTGCAATGCCGTCGTGTGCGATAACGATAGGCGTCAGGCCCAAATCCTGCTCGTCGGCATTGAGGCCACGAGACGAGCTGGCGATGTCGGCGGTGCCGGCGCTAACAGCTTCGATGCCAGCAGATGAGCCAAGGCCGGAGACGAGCACGTCGATGCCGGTCTCTTCCTTAAAGCCCTCGGCCGCAATCTCGGCAATGGGAAGGCAGGTGGTCGAGCCGGCCACGGTAATAGAAGACGTAGAAGATCCCGAGGAGCAGGCGCACAGCGTGAGCGCGAGCACTGCTGCACTCAGGACCGATGCGATCTTTCTCATAGCATCACGCCGATCGCAGCATGGCGCCCACAGGTCCCGCCCTCGTTGCGATAGGAATAAAAGCGGTCGTTTTGACGCACGGTGGAAAGTTTGGTGTCCACAATGCCATTCACATCGACACCGGCATCCACCAGCGCCTCGCGAATGGCGGCGGAAAGATCGAGCATACGGGAAGCGGTAGCATCGATGCACGCGAACTCGGCGGCAAAGCGATCCATAAGTTCTTGGGACACCTCATACTCGTCGCCCAGGATATGGGGCCCAATATAAGCAGAGATGTCCTCCGGCGTGCAGCCAGCCGCCTCGCAGAGTGCTTGGCAGGCCTTGGCGGAAATGCGTGCAATCGTGCCCTTCCAGCCAGAATGCACCACGGCAAAGCCGCCGGGAGCCACCAGCACCACGGGAACACAATCGGCAAAGCAGAGCATCACGGGCACCTTATGCGCCGTGCAGACGAGGGCATCACAGCCCTCGGCAATCTGCTCACGAATGTTCTCGAGATCTTCGGCGCCGTTCGAGGTCACCGTCACGACATGGTCACCGTGTACTTGATTGGGGACAAGCAAGTTGTGCTCGCACTCGGCGGCACCCATGGCCTCGAGTACGCGGCGACGATTTTCTTGAACGGTAAAGGGGTCATCGCCAACATGCGAGCCCAGATTGAGCGAGGAGTACGCATCTTCGGAAACGCCACCGGTGCGCTCGGTAAAGGCAAAGCGGACATCGTGCGTCGCGCCCTCTACCAACGTAACTCCATCATGGTCGACACGCGAAACGTTGTCCGCACGTGCTGCCATACTAAAGCCTCCTAATAACACAAGTATCGCGGCGAAGCCGCAGCAGTCCGTGTCATACGGCTGCCATACTTCTTTAAAAGGATACCCGCAGCGGTAGGGACCAAACGTAAAGGGAACGTAAGGAGATTGGAGGCTTTCGTTTACAAAGGCGAAACACAACAAAAAAGGGGCGCGCCCAATCGGACGCACCCCTTGCAAGTCGTTGAGAAAAACGAACTAGAAGCTGCCGCGCTTAAGGAAATCGGGAAGCTCGAACTGGTCGTTACCAAAGTTGGGGAGCTCGGTACCGCCAACGTTGCGAGTCGGGGCAGCCTGAGCGGGGCTGGCAGCCGGAGCGGTGCGCTGCGGCTCGGCAGAAGCGGCGGCCTTGCTCTGGGACTGCTGAGCAGCGAAGAGCTCGTCCTGACGGTTGACGTTGGAGTCGGAGAAGCCCGTAGCGATAACGGTGATGCGCACCTGGTCGCCCAGGGACTCGTCAACAACGGTACCGAAGATGATGTTGGCCTCAGGGTCGACGGCATTGGCGACAACGTCGGCGGCGTCGCTGATCTCCTGGATGCCCAGGTCCTTGGAGCCGGCGATGGAAAGCAGGACGCGCGTGGCGCCATCGATGGAGCTCTCGAGCAGCGGACTGGAGATAGCCTGCTGGGCAGCGTCGACGGCACGGGTGTCCCCAGAAGCGGTACCGATACCCATCATGGCGGTACCAGCCTGCTTCATGATGGTCTTAACATCGGCGAAGTCCAGGTTGATGATACCCGGGACGGTGATGAGGTCGGTGATGCCCTGGGTGCCCTGGGAAAGGACGCCATCGGCAATCGCGAACGCCTCGAGCATCGTGGTCTTCTTCTCGGCGATGTCGAGCAGCTTGTCGTTAGGGATAACGATCATGGTGTCGACGCAATCGGAGAGGGTCTTGATGCCCTCCTCGGCGCTCTTCTTGCGCTTGCGGCCCTCGAAGGTGAA
This sequence comes from uncultured Collinsella sp., assembly GCA_947003675.1. Lineage (GTDB taxonomy): Bacteria > Actinomycetota > Coriobacteriia > Coriobacteriales > Coriobacteriaceae > Collinsella. The sequence continues at coordinate 3,573 of CAMQPJ010000113.1, forward strand.
GGGCTTGGTCACGACGGCGACGGTCAGCGCGCCGACCTCGTTCATCGCGATATCGGCAACGATGGGAGCGGCGCCGGTACCGGTGCCACCGCCCTCGCCGCAGGTGATGAACACCATGTCGGCGCCAGCGAGCGCCTCGGCGATATCGTCGCGGGACTCATCGGCAGCCTTGCGGCCAACCTCGGGGTTGGCGCCGGCGCCCAGGCCGCGGGTAAGGTCGGTGCCGATGTGCACCTTGATATCGGCATCAGAGATCGCGAGCGCCTGAGCATCGGTGTTGATGGCAACAAACTCGACGCCGCGGATGCCCTCTTCGATCATTCGATTGACCGCGTTGGTACCGCCGCCGCCGACGCCGACCACCTTAATGACGGCAAGGTAGTTGTTGATCTCTGTCTCGTGCATGTCGGTCCTCCGAACAAAGGTTATAGCCATAGCATGGGTTGACCCCTGCGCACATTAACCTTCAGGTTGAAAGTAAATGCAAAGGTAAACCGTATTATGTTTGCACATTATGAACGTATCAGTCAAATAATTGACCGTGAAAACCAAACAAACCAGATAAACGGCGTGGTATGGCCCCTCAACAAAGCCGTTTAGGATGCTAGGCGGTCGGTGCGTTCCTAAACGTGTAGTTGCCCGGAGAGCGCACATTGATATAGGTTACGCCCTCTACCTGCGAAAGTAGCTTGGTCACGATGCGTTCTTTCTTGGCGATATCGTCCGAATCGCCCAGCGACACCTCGACGCCGTTGTCGAGATTTGCCGAGATAGCCTCAACGGAAGGCGTGGAAATATCCTTCACCTGGTCCAAGAACTCGCTCGAAAAACCGCGTGCGTAATCCAGGCCGGCCTTGACGGCCTTGGAGCTCACCGCCCGACCCGAAACCGGTGCGACATCGGCCGAGACGTCAGTCAACAGCACGGCGCCGTAGTGCTTGGCAAGCGCTAAGGCCGCATCGATGCCGGTCAGGGTGTTGGCACCTTCCCCCGATGTAATGACGTTCCCCTGGTCGTCCACCTCGACAGACGTCGACAGCGGAGCGATCCAGGTGTCATCGTCTCCGATAGCCCAGGCAAGGTCGTCGGAGCTGATATACGCAATGGCGATAACTTTACGCTCCGTCGGCGTGATGATAAGCGTATGGGGAAACTGGCGCTGGACATCCACGCCCGAGACCCACGGGTTTTGCTTGAGGCCCTCGGTGATCTGATCGGGATCCACGTTAAAGAGCGACGTGTTCTCGGGAAGATTGATGAGCTGCATGGCGTCGTGCTTGGTCACATGCTCGCTGCCATGAATCTGAATATCGGTGGCGGCGAACAGGCCAGAGTTGATGACGACGATGGCAATAATGGCAAGTACGGCCACGGCTGCCAGGATGCCGCCCGCGATTTTGCCCTTACCCTTAATGGCAGAAGCGGCGTCGGTCGCCTTGCCCGCCATGGCACCGAGCGATGACAGAGGATTGATGCCCTTTTTTGCCGAAGACGCCTTGGCAGCGGGCACCGATGTCAGTGAACGCGGCTTAGCGCCAGCCAACGTACGGCTGGCATGCGACGCACGAGCCCCCAGCGAAGGCTTGGGCGTCGCCACGGGTCGGGAGGTCTTGGTGCCCATCGCCGGCTTGGGCGTCACCGAAGGA
>CAMQPJ010000114.1 GCA_947003675.1 uncultured Collinsella sp.
CTCGCATATGCTCAACCTGCACTGCGTTAACTGACCTGCCAATAAGGGACAGGTTTATTTTGGCAGGTTTTATCTGGTGAAACGCCGGACAGCCCCATATACACAACCGCCGCAGCTCCATATGAGGCAAATGAATCAGTAGCGCCTATTCCAAATCTTGAGTATTTGTTCGGCGGGACGGCCTCTGCCGGCTCCTGCTAGACTGGTAGACTCCCAACCGTCCATCCAGGAGCCTCAATGTCGCGCAAGTCCGCCTACAAGCAAGTGCTTTCCATCGGCACCGCCGTGGTGCTGGGGTTTGCGCTGTTCACAGGATCGCTCGACGGAGCGCCCAAGCTGCTGTCGCCGCAAAGCGATGAGCAGGCGGTAGCTCTGGCCGAGAAACAAAACGAGAGTCCCAGCCGCACCGACGACGAGGCAGACCTGGTTGCCCGACTCGAATCGGGAACAGCGAGCTCCTCGGACTCTCAAAATAGCCAAGGCTCTGGCGATGGCTCCGATTCCGCCGCAACCGACACCGGTGACGACGGCTCCGCCGACAGTACCGCTACCCCCATCGACGAGGTCGAAAACCCCGATCTCGACCGCGCCCGCGGCGTTTACCTCAGCAGTATTCCCGACTACGCCGGTAACCCCTATGTTGCCCTGCGCGCCGATAGCACGCACCCGCTCGGCACGCCATCATTCACGCTCGATGAATACAAGCGCGCCACAGAAGAGGACTGCTTTAAGAAGTTCACCAAGCTCGACAGCTTGGGCCGCACCCGTAAGGCGCTCGCCTGCGTGGGCCCCGAATCGCTCGGTCAGGGTAAGCGCGGCGATATCTCGCGTATCCACCCCGCCGGATGGCACCAGCAACGCTATGACTTTGTTCCGGGCCAGAGCCTCTACAACCGCTGCCACCTTATCGCCTGGTCGCTCTGCGGCGAAAACGCCAACCGCAAGAATCTCCTCACCGGCACGCGCTATCTCAACGAGACGGGCATGCTACCGTTTGAAGAGCAGATTCTCAACTATATTCGCGATACGGGTAACCATGTGCTCTACCGCGTCACGCCCATGTATAACGAAGAGGAACTTGTCTGCCGTGGCGTACGCCTTGAGGCGCAATCAGTCGAGGACCACGGCAAGACCCTCTGTTTCCACGTATATTGCTACAACCTGCAGCCGCATGTGCAGATCGACTACGCCACCGGTCGCAACCAGGCATCCGGAGACTAGCGCCGACCGCACCGCCCGTAACCCAAAAAATGGTCCGCTTTCCTCCGCCCCCAAGGGATCAAAAAGGGCCGCCCTGGATTGCCCAGAGCGGCCCTTTCATCGGCATGTATGTTACAGGCAACGACACGCGCTACTTGGCGCGGCCCTCCTCATAGCGCTCGACCAGCTTGGCCTGCACGTCATAGGGCACCTGCTCATAGCCCGCGGGCTTCATGGTAAAGTCGCCCGTGCCGCGCGTGATGGAGCGCAGGCGCGTCGAGTAATCCGTCAGCTCGGCCAGCGGCGCCTGGGCAATGACCACGGTGTCGCCGCGCTCATCGGTCTCCATGCCCGTCACGCGACCACGCGAGGCCGAGATGTCGCCCATCACGGCGCCGGCGTAGCTCTCGGGGATAGTCACCGTGATTTCCTCGATGGGCTCCAGCACCACCGGGTCGGCATCGGCGCATGCCTTGCGCAGGCCGATGCGAGCCGCCGCGCGGAACGCCATCTCGTTGGAGTCGACGCTGTGATACGAACCGTCGTACACAGCCACGCGAATGCCCGTAAGCGGGTAGCCGGCAATGATGCCGTCCTTCATGGTCTCCTGGACGCCCTTGTCCACGGCGGGAATGAGCGAACGCGGAATGCGACCGCCCACGACCTCGTCTACAAACTCATAGCCGTCGCTCGTACCGTCGGGCCCAATGAGCGGCTCGACGCGCAGCCAGCAGTCACCATACTGGCCGGCGCCGCCTGTCTGCTTCTTGTGGCGGCCCTGGGCACTTGCCGTACGGCGAATGGCCTCACGATACGGGATGCGGATCGGCACGCTCTTGGCCGCGACCTTGGTACGGTCCTCAAGGCGATTGAGCAGGACCGAAACCTGTGCCTCGCCCACCGCCGAAATGATGGTCTGGCCGGTCTCTTCGTCGCGGTCGATGCTCATGGTCGGATCGGCCTTGCAGGCCTTCTCGATAAACGTGTAGAGCTTCTCCTCGTCGCCGCGATTCTCGGCCTCGATGGCGATGCGGTACTGCGAGTTGGGGAACTTAAACGCCGCAGCCTCGACCTTGCCGGTAATCGAGAGCGTATCGCCCGTCTCGGCCGCCAGTTTGGGCGCCACGATGATATCGCCGGCATAAGCGTGACCGACCTCGGTCATGTCGCGGCCGCACATCACATACAGGTGAGCCAGACGATCGCCCTTACGCGTGCGTGCATTGATCAGCTCTAGGCCCGGCTCAAGCGTGCCTGTCAGCACCTTGATAAAGCTGATGCGGCCCTGCTGCGGGTCGGCCAGCGTCTTAAACACAAATGCCACCGGACGGTCATCGTCACTCGAGATCTTGAGCGAATCGCCGTCGATGAGCGGCATCTCGCCGTAGTCCGTCGGCGCCGGGAAGTATGTGGCGATGTCGTCCATCAGCGAGTTGACGCCCTGCTCCTTGATGCAATCGCCCGCAAAGACCGGCACAAAGATGCGCTCGGCGATCGCCTTCGACAGCAGGCCTTCAAGCTCCTCCTGCGTCAGCGTCTCCTCGCCTTCCAAATACTTCATCATCAGCTCATCGTCGGCCTCGGCCACCAACTCGCACAGATGGTCGTGGGCCTCCTCAGCCTGGGCACGATACTCCTCGGGGATCTCCGACTCAACGGCCTCGGTGCCGTTGCAATGGCGCGCCTTCATGCGCACCAGGTCGATGATGCCGTCAAAGTCCTCGCCCTCGCCCCAGGGGAGGGTCACGGCGCCTAGGCGCGTGCCAAAGCGCTCCTGCAGCAGGTCCATCGTGGTCGCAAAGCTGGCCTCGGAGCGCGACAGGCGGTTCACGAACACCGCACGCGCCAGGCGCAGGTCCTCGGCGGCATACCAGAGCTTAACCGTCGTCGGCTGCGGGCCGGCCTCGGCGTCGACCACAAACAGCGCCGTCTCGCAGACGCTCATCGCGGCAAAGGCGTCGCCGATAAAATCGGGGTAGCACGGGGCATCGAGCACGTTGATGCGGGCGCCCTTCCAATCGATCGGCGCGATGGTCGTCGAGATGGAGAATGAACGCTTGACCTCTTCGGGGTCATAGTCGAGCGTGGGCTTGGTGCCGTCGTGGCCGCCCAGGCGGGCGGTCTTACCAGAAAGGTGGAGCATGGCCTCGGCGAGTGAAGTCTTGCCCACCCCGCCTTGGCCTACGAGCACCACGTTCCTTACGTTGCCGGTCTTGGGAGCACCCATGATGACCTCCTTGCAGGGTCGCGCGCGATGCGCGACGCCAACGGGGAGAGTTCGCGGTCGATGCCGTCCCGGGAGCAGCATGGTCGGCAGCCGAGCCGACTCACCCTCCAAATGTCCTATGCCACCACACTACCCTTGCAGTCGCCTGTCCATGCAGACCTTTCGGCACGCGTATGGATACGGGCGGCGAGAGGAAGAAGAACGCATGCGAGGCGATTATTGGACCCCGCGAATGCAAATAAAATGCCGCCCCAGGCCGTAAGACCTGCGGTGGCATCACCTCAATAAGCAGTTGAGTAAATAGCTGAGCCTATCCCTCGATACGGCTCAAGAACTCGCGTGTACGCTGCTCGCGCGGATGGTCGATGATCTGCTCGGCAGGCCCCTCCTCTACAATGCGACCGCCGTCCATAAAGACCACGCGATCGGCAACATCGCGGGCAAACTGCATCGCGTGCGTTACGATCACCATCGTCATATTCTGCGCGGCCAGATCCTTGATGACGCGCAGAACCTCGGCCGTCAGCTCGGGATCGAGCGCCGAGGTCGGCTCGTCAAAGAACAAGATTTCCGGGTCGAGCGCCAGGGCGCGGGCAATACTCACGCGCTGCTGCTGACCGCCCGAAAGCTCACAGGGCACCTTGTTCTCGTTGCCCGTCAGCCCCATCTGTGCAATAAGCTCGTGCGCGCGGGCCTCCGCCTGCTCGCGCGGGCGCTTAAGCACGCGGATCGGTGCATCGGTGATGTTTTTCATCACGGTATAGTGCGGGAACAGATTGTAGTTCTGAAACACCAGACCAAACCGCGAGCGCGCCTGCTTGGGCACGTCGCCTTTCGCATATACCGCACCCGACCCCGTATCCGTCGCGACGGCAAGGTCGCCAAACGAGAGCGAGCCACCGTCGAGCGTCTCGAGCAGCGTGGCACAGCGCAGCAGCGTGGACTTACCGCCGCCCGAAGGCCCGATAATCGCCACGACCTCGCCACGCTTGACCTCGAGCGAGATATCCTTGAGCACCTCATTGCCGCCAAACGCCTTGCGCGCGTTCGCTATATTCATTACCGAATTAATCATGGTAGTAATCCAATTTTTTCTCGGCGACGCCCAGCAGCATCTCGACCACAAAGTTAAAGACCCAGTAAATCAGCGCCGCGATTGCAAACGGCACCATGCTCACCTGCGAGGCGACCAGCGCCTTGGCCGTCGAGAACATCTCGCCCACGCCGATGGCAAACGCCAACGACGTGTCCTTGACCAGTGTGATGATCTCGTTGCCCATCGCCGGCAGAATACGCTTGGCGACCTGCGGCATCACGATATACAGAAACGTCTGCATACGCGAGTAGCCCAGTACCTCGGCAGCCTCGTATTGACCGCGCGGAATGGACTGCAGGCCCGAGCGATAGATTTCGGCAAAGTAACCGGCGTAGTTGATGATGAACGCCACGACGCACGCCGTCCACTTGGAATCGGGCGTGAGCGAAATGCCAAACACGTAGTACGGGGCAAAGTAGATGGCAAACATCTGAAGCATGAGCGGCGTACCGCGCATGACCGAAATGTAGATGCGCGCAATCCAGCGGAGCGGCGCAATTTTGCTCATGCGCATAAACGCCACGGGGATTCCCAGCGGAATCGACCCGAGCAGCGTCAGCACAAACAGCTGCAAGCTGACCAAGAATCCCTGGCCAAGCATCTGCATCATGACCTGAATAGACA
>CAMQPJ010000115.1 GCA_947003675.1 uncultured Collinsella sp.
CCGCAGGTGAGCACCGCGTCGCCCTTTTCCTCCGCCTCGTTAAAGAGCGCAAAGTCGAAGCTGTCCACATCGATCACGTCCACGCCGCCGTCTGCCAAAAGATCGATACGCAGGCTGTCCATAGCGTCGTTGCCGTGGCGGAGTACGCGCAGACGCATGCCCTCCAGGTCGGCAACCGTAATGCGATTCTTGCGCGCCAGCGGGCTCGTGCGCGGCACGTCGATATAAAACGGTACGTTAACGATGCGGAGCTTTTGGCAGGCGTCGCCCCAGCGCGGGGTCGAAAAACTCGACTGCACTACATCCACCTCGCGACCAAGGCTGCGCATGACGGATTCGCGTTCGTCGTAGAGGTCGCTCACCGGCACGATCTCGAAGCGCAACGATGGCTCCAGCTCGTGTACGTCCGTCCACATCGACAGCGTTTGGCGCCCCGGGCACATCATCGACACGCCCAGACGCACGGCACCGCCATCGCCCGCCGCGCGTCGGGCGCGACGCAGCGCATCCTCGGACTGCCGCATGATCGAGCGCGCGTCGTCCACCAGCAGAGCGCCCGCCGGCGTCACCTTAACACCCGAATGCGAGCGCTCGAACAACGTGATGCCAAACTCGGCCTCGAAGCCCGACACCTGCTTGACGAGCGCCGGGGTCGACACGCGCAATTTTGCCGCCGCACGCGAGAAGCTTCCCAGCTCCGCGGCGGCCGATATGGCCTCGAGTCGTCGATCGTACACGTCAATCTCCCGTTTCCAGACGCATGGCAATGAACTGCCGAAGGGGGGTCGTTTTGGCAGGTCACGCGCTCAATTGAGAAAAAACTGCATCGCACAGTGTAAACCTATGGTTAACGCCATTCTAACAAATATGCAATTCACCTGCGCAAATGCAAAGCATACGATAACCAGCGAAAACCACGTGGGTCGGTTAATGGGAGCGACCCACCGGGAGGCACAAGAAGGGAAGTTCCTATGAGCAACTGGCTTAAGCTCGAGGGCGATGTCTGCGCCGTGACCGGCGCACTCGGCGGTATGGGCGTCGAGATCTGCCGCGAGTTCGCCCGCAACGGCGCCAATGTCGTCCTGCTCGACCTGGACGAGGAGAAGGTCAAGGCCGCAGCCGCCGACCTCGCCGCCGAGTTTGGCATCCACGCCGAGGGCTACAAGATGAACGCCACCGACGAGGCCGAGGTTCAGGCCGCCGTCGACGCCACCATCGCCGACTTCGGCCGCGTCGACGTTCTCGTCAACACCGCCGGTATCCTGCGCTTCGCAGCCATGGAAGACCTGCCTCTGAGCGACTGGGAGCAGGTGCTCAACGTCAACCTCACCGGTTACTTCATCACCTCACAGCGCTTTGGTCGCGAGATGATCAAGGCCGGCCAGGGCCGCCTGGTGCACATCTCGACCGTTGCCAGCCACTCCCCCGAGACGTTCTCGGGCGTGTACAGCTCCACCAAGGCCGGCGTCAACATGATGTCCAAGATGCTCGCCGCCGAGTGGGGCCCCTACGGCGTCCGCTCCAACTGCGTCGAGCCCTGCTTCGTTAAGACCCCGATGTCGGCCAACTTCTACGCCGACCCCGAGGTCGAGAAGAGCCGCAGCCGCCTCATCGCCACGCGCCGCATCGGCGAGGTCAGCGATATCGCCAACGCCGTCATGTTCCTGGCGTCCAAGCGCTCGGACTTTACCACCGGCGACGCCATCAAGGTCGACGGCGGCTTCTCCAACATGATGGGCGACCTCACCGCCAAGCCCGGCGGCCGTCGCGCCTATGCCGACAACTACCTCAAGAACAAGGGTGTCGAGCTTTGGTCCGATGAGTCCGGCGTCGCCAAGCCGACTGACCAGTAAACCAACCTGACAGGGAGGCCCGCGGATACGCCCGCTCCTCCCCCGTGTCGATTAGAAAGAGTCCAATGGCTTCCACCAACTCCAACAAGGGTCGCGCCGTCGTGCTTTCCGCCGCGTGCGTCACCATGTTCTTCATCAGCTCCATTGCGCTGTATTCCGTCGTGAGCAAGAACCTGCTCGCCGTCTACCCCGAGTGGTCCAGCGCCCTTACCTGGGCTTTCCCAGTCTTTCAGACCATCATGGCCGTGACGGGTATCTTCGCCGGCCGCATCTCCGACAAGATCGGCCCGCGCAACGTCGTGATCGCCGCCGCCGTGTGCTACGGCCTGGGCTGGTTCATGTCCGGCACCGTCACCGAGCCGTGGCAGTTCTACCTGTGGTTCTCACTCGTCGCCGCCGTCGGCAACGGTCTGGGCTATAACCCGGCGCTCACCACCGGCCAAAAGTGGTTCATCGACAAGAAGGGTCTCGCCTCCGGCATCACCCTGGCCGCTTCGACCGCCGGTCCCGCCGTGCTGTCCCCGGTGCTCGCCTCGCTGCTCATCCCGAGCCTGGGCATCTTTGGCGCCCTTAAGGCGCTCGGCGTCATCTTCTTTGTGACGATCGCCGCCTCCGCCCTGTTCCTGAAGGCCCCCGAGGCCGGTTGGCTGCCCGAGGGCTTCGAGGCCCCCAAGGGCGGCGCGCACGCCGGCACCTTCGGCGACCTCACCCCGGGCGAGATGGTCAAGACCCCGCGCTTCTGGGTCCTCATCGTCACCTTCGCCTTTGCCGCCACCGCGGGCACCCTGCTCGTGGGCAAGGTTGCCTCCATCGCCGCCGTCCAGCTCTTCGCCGACCCCACGAGCGCCGCTGCCGTCGCCCTCGGCGGCGTGGTGGTCTCCGTCAACACCTGCGCTAACCTGGTTGGTCGTCTGTCCTTTGGCCAGATCATCGACAAACTCGGCGCCTACAAGTCGCTGCTCATCAGCCTTGTCGTCACCATCGTCGCGCTCGTCATCATGTCGATGAGCTTTACGCAGAGCATGTTCTTTGTGGCGCTCGCCCTGCTCGGCTTTAGCTTTGGCGCCCTGCTCGTCATCTACCCGCCGCTCACCGGTGGCGCCTTTGGCACCAGCAACATCGGCGTCAACTACGGCATCATGTTTTTGGGCTATGCCGCTTCCACCTGGATCAGCCAGCCCATCACCGCCGTGCTGTATCACGCCGAGGCCGGCAGTGCCGCCTACCAGCAGTCCTTCTACGGCGCCATTGTGATCGCCGCCATCGCCGTCGTGCTTACCGTCTACATGATGGTCTCCGACAGCAAGAAGAAGTCCGCCTAGTTTTACCGATGCGACAAAGGGGCAGCCCCTTTGTCGCATTCCACCGGTCACCAGTATTTAAGGAGTCGAAATGTCTGAGCTCAACCCCGTCCGCATTGCCGTTATCGGCGCCGGCGCCATGGGCCGCAACCACATCCGCTTTGTCACCGAGGAGCCCGAGGCCGAGCTCGTCGCCATCGCCGACGCCTTTGAGGGCGCCCGCGCCACGGCCGAGGCCGCCGGCGTGCCGTTTTACACCGATCCCGCCCAGATGATGGACGAGGTCAAGCCCGAGGCCGTCATTATCGCCACCCCCAACGACCTGCACTTGGGCGTTGCCCGCGAGGCTGTGAAGCGCAACATCGTGCCGCTGGTCGAAAAGCCGATCTCCAACGATCTCGAGGACGCGCAGGCCTTCGCCGCCGAGGCCGAGACCGCCGGCGTGCCCGTGCTCGTAGGTCAGCACCGTCGCCACAACCCCTTCGTCAACAAGGCCAAGGAGATCATTGAGTCCGGCGAGCTGGGCAAGCTCACCGTATCGAGCTTCCACTACATGATCTATAAGAATGACGAGTACTTTGACGTCGAGTGGCGCCGCAAGAAGGGTGCCGGCCCAATCCTGGTCAACCTGGTGCACGACGTCGACCTGCTCCGCTACCTGCTGGGAGAGCCCGTTGCCGTCCAGGGCATGCAGTCCAGCGCCGCCCGCGGGTTTGAGACCGAGGACTCCGCCGTGGTCAACGTCCGTTTTGCCGATGGCGCGCTCGCGAGCATGACCATCTCCGACGCCACCGCCAGCCCCTGGAACTGGGAGGCAACCGCTCGCGAGGACCCGCAGTACCGTCCCTTCGACGCCGACGCCTACTTTATCGGCGGCACTAAGGGTGCCCTTTCGCTGCCCCGCCTGCACCAGTTCTCCTACGACGGCGCCTCCAACTGGCACAAGCCGCTGCAGATGGAGATTCCGGCCGTCGACCCGGCGCTGCCGCACAAGATGCAGCTCAAGCACTTTGTGAAGGTCGTCCGCCGCGAGGTCGAGCCCGTCGTGACCCCCGCCGACAACGTCAAGACGCTCACGCTTCTCAACGCCATCAAGGAGGCCGCCGAGACCGGCCAGCTCGTCGAGCTGTAATGCCTTAGGGCGGGCCGCGGCAGAAGCCCCATGCCGAACCCTTCGGTCCGCCACCAACAAGCCCCTCTTCTTTGCCCCGCAAGCAGCCTCCTGCCCGCGGGGCATTTTGCTACCTTTCCGACGATTTTTCTGAGACGGGGGCCTTTTTGCATCTCGGCTTGATTCGTTCGCCACGAAATGGGCCTATCTACTACGTTTAACCGATTACCCTCAACCATGCCGAATTTTGCGAAATTAAAACCGCAGGTAGACGGCTTGCGTATTCTCGGAAAACCGGGGGATGGTCGACCCATACGGTTCAAACGTAGTAGATAGGCCGTTTTCGTGACGCAGCCCCAAAACAGTCTTTTGGGACGGGTGGTATCCTTGGTAGCTCTGCGCTGCAAACGTACCTCAAACGCAAGGAGTCCCATGGATCTTATCGCCCAGCTCGCCGGCGAGCTCAACCTCAAGGCCGCCAACGTCGAGGCAGCCGTCAAGCTCATCGACGAGGGCAACACCATCCCCTTTATCTCGCGCTACCGCAAGGAAGCCACGGGCGGCATGGACGACGTCGCCCTGCGCGCACTCGACGAGCGCCTGTCCTACCTGCGCAATCTTGAGCAGCGCAAAGAGGACGTCATTCTGCTCATCGACGCCCAGGGCAAGCTCACGCCCGAACTCGAGCAGCAGATTCGCGAGGCCACGCAGCTGCAGCGTGTCGAGGACCTCTACAAGCCCTACCGCAAAAAGCGCATGACCCGCGCGCAGAAGGCCCGCGAGGCAGGCCTGGAGCCGCTCGCCAACATGATCATCATGCAGGCCTCG